>JALVAQ010000452.1 GCA_027011095.1 Bacteroidales bacterium | reverse complement strand
GCTATGCCCCGGCTGTAAAAGCTAATGGCGGAACAGTAAAATATGTGTCGCTAAAATTCCCTGACTTTACTTTAAACTGGGAAGAGGTAAAACGCAATGTTACTTCGCATACAAAACTTATTATTTTAAACACGCCCCACAATCCCACCGGCAGTATCCTGAAAAAAGAGGATTTTTTAATTTTAGAACGATTTTTAAGAGGAAGAGATATCATGCTGATTAGCGATGAAGTTTACGAACATTTGATTTTTGATAATGAAATACACCACAGCGCCTGTCGTTTTCCCGATTTGGCTTCACGAACCATGGTAATTGGCTCCTTTGGAAAAACATTTCATGCTACCGGATGGAAAACAGGATTTGTACTTGCTCCGGCAAATATTACTGCCGAGTTTCGTAAATTTCATCAGTTTATTGTTTTTGCTTCCAACACTCCCATACAACATGCCATTGCCGACTTTATTCAAAAACCTGAAAACTACAACGGGCTTGGTAGGTTTTATCAAAACAAGCGCGACTATTTTTTAAACGCTATTAAAACATCAAGGTTTAAGGCTGTACCGGCCAAAGGAACCTATTTTCAGCTGTTAGATTACAGTAATATTTCAGATGAACCCGAATACGATTTTGCCAAAAGACTGGTAAGGGAATTTGGTATAGCCGGCATTCCGCTGTCGCCCTTTTACCATAACAATAAAAACCAACAACAATTGCGATTTTGTTTTGCCAAACAGGAGTCAACCCTTGATAAAGCCGCTGAAATTTTATGCAAGATTTAAATATTTTATACCTGCAATCCGACTTAGCCTGGGAAAACCCTTCGGCCAACAGGAACCATTTTAAACAGGTAATCCACGAGCACGGTAAAGGACATGATTTAATAGTTTTGCCCGAAACTTTTACCACCGGTTTTCCGGTTGATCCGGCTCCTTTTGCCGAACCTGTAAATGGCGAAACCACAAGTTGGATGAAGCAGATGGCTCAGGATACCGGAGCTGTAATTACAGGCAGTTTTTTACTCAGGCAAAACAATCGTTTTTACAATGCTTTGTTATGGGTAACACCGCAGGGAGAGGTGAAGACTTATTATAAACGGCATGTTTTTTCGATGGGTGGCGAAGACAAAAAAATTACACAGGGGACAAAACAGCTGATTGTTGAGCTAAACGGCTGGCGTATTAAACCCATGATTTGTTACGATTTACGATTTCCGGTTTGGAGTAAAAACAGGTTTGATAAAAACCGGGGGTTTGAATACGATTTGGCCGTTTATGTTGCCAACTGGCCTTCGCAGCGCAGCTACCCGTGGGAGACGTTGCTGTTGGCAAGAGCCATCGAAAATCAGGCTTATGTGTTGGGAGTAAACAGAATAGGGTACGATGCTTTACAAAATTTTTACAGCGGAAATTCAAAAATGGTTGATCCCAAAGGAAAAATTATTTCTGAAGCCGAAGCGGGAAAAGAGGTATGTAAAAGTATTGCTATCAGTATGAAATCACTAACCGAATTCAGGGCAAAATTTAATGTTGGCAACGATTGGGATAATTTCAGCCTTGAACTGTAATAAAGAAAAATTGAGAACTACTGACGTTGTTTAACAAGAATTGATACTTTTACTTTTTTAAATTGTTTAATTATGAACATTATTATAGCCGGTGACGGTGAAGTCGGGTTTCATTTGGCTGAAGCGCTGGTCAATTCAAATCATAACATCACCATTGTTGATCCACACGAAGAGTTGTTGGAGATGATAGAATCGCATGCCGATTTAATGACCATTGTAGGAGAATCAAACTCCGTTAGTGTGTTAAAACAGGCTCAGGTTAACAAGGCCGACCTTGTTATTTCGGTTTTGCACGAGGAGAGCATTAATATTTTAACAGCTATTCTTGCCAAAAAGCTGGGAGCCAAACAGGTGATTGCCAGAGTAAACACGCTTGAAAACGTTAGCCCCGAAAACAAAAAGATTTACGAAGATTTGGGCATTGACATTTTAATTTCGCCGGAGGATATTGCAGCACACGAGGTAATTAACTTACTTAAAAACCCCACAGCAACCGAAATTTATAATCTGTCGGACGGAAAACTGTCAATATATTTGTTCCGCATTGAGAAAGATGCGCCGGTTGTGGGAAAATCGCTTGATGAAGTTGCCTCATCATTCGATTATAAAGACCTTGATTTCAGGGCGGTGGCCATCCACAGAGGAAACGAAACTTTTTTACCCACGGGAACAACCATTTTTCAATCGGACGATTTGGTTTACGTTATTTCGAAACCCGACCTGCTGGCAACTATGTTGGGGCTAAGTGGCAAAGAGGATCTTGATATTAACAATGTTATTGTTGTGGGTGGGGGCCGTGTTGGACGAGTAATTGCAAAACGGTTGGAAAAAGATGTAAATATCAAACTGATTGAGCGCGACAAAGAGCGATGTATGTTTTTAACCGAGATGCTCGATGATACTCTTATCATCAATGGCGATGCTCGTGATATCTCCTTGTTGGAAGATGAAGGAATTGAAAATGCCGATGTATTTATTTCGGTGTCAAATAATACAGAAACCAATATATTAACCTGTTTGCATGCTAAAAAATACGGTGTTAAAAAAACCATTGCATTGGTTGAAAACCTCGATTATATTGAAATTTCCCAAAACATTGGTATCGATACCATTTTAAATAAAAAGGTTATTGCTGCCAGCTACATCATCAAACATTCGATGGGCGATGAGGTAGCTTCGCTTAAAATTGTTAGCGGAATAAATGCCGAAATTATTGAAATTGAAGCAAAACAGGGTTCTCCCGTTACCAAAAAACCCATTAAAGATGTTAACCTGCCGGATGGGGTTATTGTAGGAGGGATTTTCAGGGGTGACGAATCTTATATTGCCGTGGGCGATTTTCAAATTTTAGCCGGTGACAGGGTGGTTGTTTTTGCGCTTCCCGGAAGTACTTCAAAGGTTGAAAAGTTTTTTCAGAAGTCGATGTTTAGCATCCGGTAACAGCTTTTATACATTAAGTCTAAATTGATGAGCAACCCTAAAATTACAAAAATACTCAATGTTTGGATACTTATGAAAGTAATGGGTGTTTTGCTGTTGATTCTTGCCGGCTTTATGCTTACCTCGTTAATTGTTTCCATTTACTATCACGAGCCTGTTTTGCCCATCATTTATTCAGCTGTTATTACGGCTTTATTTGGCGGGATTTTGCTTTTTTTCGGGAATAAAAACAGTAATAAAAACATCGGAAAACGAGAAGGGTATATGATTGTTACACTTACCTGGGTTATTATTTCGGTTTTTGGTGCGTTACCTTTTATAATAAGTGGTGCCATTCCTTCGTTTACCAACGCTTTTTTTGAAACCATGTCGGGGTTTACCACCACCGGATCCTCCATTTTAACCGACATTGAATCGGTACCAAAAAATATTTTGTACTGGCGAGCCATGACACACTGGATAGGCGGCATGGGAATAATTGTGTTAACGGTGGCTATCCTGCCGTTTTTGGGGATTGGCGGCATGCAACTTCTGATTGCTGAAATGCCGGGTATCGCCCCTGACAAGCTTCATCCGCGGATTACAGCAACAGCCAAAAGATTTTGGGGTATTTACGTTATTCTTACCGTGGTTGAAATTCTTTTACTTTGGGCGGGTGAGATGAATTTGTTTGATGCTGTTTGCCATTCCTTTGCAACCATGGCCACAGGGGGGTTTTCAACAAAAAACGACAGCATCGCAGGCTTTTTGCCATATAGTCAATACATTATTATTCTGTTTATGACTCTGGCAGGAACCAACTTTACCCTGCATTATTTTGCTTTTCACGGGCAGATTAAAAAGGTTTTTAAAAACGATGAATTTAAAACCTATCTTTCCATCATTGCAGTGGTAACCGTTATTCTTACTTTCGGGCTTATTATTATTGTAAATACCGGTGTTGAAAAAGCCTTTCGCGATTCGTTGTTTACGGTAGTTTCCATTTTAACCACAACAGGTTTTGTTACCGCTGATTATATTGTGTGGCCGGTATTTTTATGGGTTTTTGTGGCGGCACTTATGTTTATTGGCGGAAGTGCCGGTTCAACAGGTGGCGGTGTAAAAATTATTCGGCATCTGCTTTTAATAAAAAACTCGTGGATTGAATTGAAAAGAACCATTCATCCGGCTGCCATTATTCCTGTTAAATATGGGGGGAAATCAATCAGCCAACAGGTAATTTTTAATGTGATGGCGTTTTTTCTTATCTATAGTCTTATCTTTTCGTTTGGAGTTATTGCCATGGCTTTGCTGGGTCTTGATTTTGAAACCTCTGTAGGTGCTTCCATTGCAAGCCTTGGAAATATAGGGCCGGGCATTGGGGGCGTGGGGCCTGTTGAAAATTACGCATTTATTCCTCCTTTTGGAAAATGGATACTTTCGTTTTTAATGCTCCTTGGCCGACTTGAACTGTTTACTGTACTTATTATATTTTCGCCTGCTTTCTGGAGAAATTAGTTGTTAAAGATCCTCCTCAACCCACTTGCGAGCATTAATAAAAGCTTCCAGCCAGGGGCTTATTTCATCTTCGTTTCTTTCGGTAGGATAGTACGGCCATTGCCAGGGTAAAAAGGCACGTTCAAGATGCGGCATCATACCAAGATGACGGCCATCGTTGGAGCAAATGGCTGCTGCACCCCAGTCGGAACCGTTGGGATTTCCCGGATATTCATCAAAACTGTAATGCATTACAATGGAGTATTTGTCGTTGTAACAGGGAAAAGTAAACTTGCCTTCGCCGTGGGCAACCCAGGCACCAAGTCTGCTTCCCGACAGGCTTTTCAACATAACCGAGTTGTTTTCGTTGATGTTTACATTTACAAACCCCGACTCAAATTTTCCCGAATCGTTTTCTAACATTTTAGGATGTTCGGGGTGCTCCGGGTAAATCAACTCCAGCTCGGTCATCAGCTGACATCCGTTACAAACTCCAAGGCTCAGGGTGTCGGTTCGTTTGTAAAAATTATCCAGTGCCGTTTTGGCTTTTTCGTTGTATAAAAAGGCGCCTGCCCATCCTTTGGCCGAACCCAACACATCGGAATTTGAAAAGCCGCCCACAAAAACAATAAACTGCACATCTTCAAGGTTTTCTCTGCCCGAAATTAAATCGGTCATGTGCACATCCTTCACATCAAAACCGGCCAAATAGAGTGCATACGCCATTTCGCGGTCGCCATTTACCCCTTTTTCGCGAATAATGGCCGCTTTGGCCTTCCGGTTTGTAGTCTTACCGAGATTGATGCCGTAATCGGCCAACTTACCGCTAAAGTCGTTATGAAAAGAAAAATAAAGGTCTTGTTTGTCGAAGTTATGAAACCGTTTGTAGGCATGACTCTCGCCACTTTGCTTGATGTCAAGCTGATACGACTGCTCAAACCAAACTTTTCGTAAATTGTTAATGTCGAGGTTGTAGGTTTTATTTTGATGATGCAGGTTTAACGAACACTCGTTGATAACCGTTCCGAGAATGTGAAAATTAAGATGGTTGCTGATGAGGGTGTCAACCACCTTTTTAACATCATCAACCTGAATAACCACGCCGGGATTTTCGCTAAACATCAGTTTAATGAAGTCCGGTTCCCTGAAAACATCCATATCGAGGTTCATGCCATAGTTGCAATTGGAAAAATTCATTTCCAAAAGGGTAGTTATCAGGCCTCCTGCCGAAATATCATGTCCCGCCAGCACTTTGCCCTTTTCGATAAGAGATTGTAGCGTGTTAAAGGCCTTTTTAAAGTACCCGGCATCGGTAACATCGGGCGATTTGGCTCCTATCTTACTTTGGGTTTGTGCAAAGCTGCTACCTCCCAATGCAAGCGGGGCAGAGGAAAAATCGATATAGATAATATGTGTGCCCTGTTTGGTTTTAATAACAGGGGTTACTGCTTTTTTTATGTCTGTAACTTCGCCCACTGCCGAAATAATTACCGTTCCGGGAGCATACACCACTTTTCCATCGGGATATTTTTGGGTCATCGACAGCGAATCTTTTCCGGTGGGGATGTTAATTCCCAACTCGATGGCGAATTTGCTAACGGCTTCAACGGCACGATACAACCTGCCGTTTTCGCCACTGTTTTTTGCCGGCCACATCCAGTTGGCACTGAGCGAAACACCTTTCAGGTTTTCTTCGATGGGTGCCCACACCAGGTTAGTTAACGACTCGGCAATGGCCAGCCTTGAACCGGCTTCGGGGTTAATGAGTGCCGCCACAGGAGCGTGGCCTATGGCGGTTCCCACACCTTTTATACCTTGATAATCAAGTGCCATAATGCCAAGATTGTTCAACGGCAGTTGCAGTGCGCCGGCACATTGTTGCAGTGCCACTTTACCGGTTACCGACCTGTCAACCTTGTTGGTTAGCCAGTCTTTTGAGGCCACCGCTTCAAGGTGTAGAACATCGTTTAAATAGTTTTCAAAATCCTCCTGCCGGTAATTCAAGTCGTCAAAAGCAGCGTTAACGGTTTTATCTTTCAATACGGTTTTGGGCGGTTTACCAAAAAGATATTCCAACTGTAAATCAACAGGACAACTTTCGTCATCCTTAAAAACAAGTTGTTTGTCATCAGAAACAGCACCCACTTCGTAGAAAGGCGACCGTTCTCTTTCGGCAATACGTTTCATCAGGTCAATGGCCTCTTTTTTCGATACAAGACCCATCCGCTCCTGCGATTCGTTACCAAGAATTTCTTTTGAAGAGAGGGTGGGGTCGCCTACCGGTAACTTGCCGATGTCAATCACAGCTCCGGTTTCTTCCACCAGTTCCGACAGGCTGTTGAGGTGGCCGCCGGCGCCATGGTCGTGGATGGAAACAATAGGGTTTTCATTTGTTTCCGACATGGCCCTGACCACATTGAAGACCCGTTTTTGCATTTCGGGGTTGGCGCGTTGCACGGCATTCAGCTCGATGCTTTGTCCGAACTCGCCCGTAGCTACCGATGAAACGGCACCGCCACCCATGCCTATCCGGTAGTTGTCGCCACCAAGCACCACTATTACATCGCCCGGTTCGGGGACTTCTTTCAGCGCATCGTCTTTTTTGGCATATCCAATACCGCCTGCCAGCATAATTACTTTGTCGTAACCGTAATATTTTCCGTTTTCCTCGTGTTCAAAGGTGAGCAGGCTTCCGTTGATAAGCGGCTGCCCGAATTTGTTGCCAAAATCGGAAGCCCCGTTGGAGGCTTTTATAAGAATTTCGGTGGGTGACTGATAGAGCCACTTGCGGGGTTCTTTATTGTGAACCCAGGGTAAGGTAACATTCAGCCGGGGATAGGAAGTCATGTAAACGGCAGTTCCTGCCAGCGGGATGCTCCCTTTTCCGCCGGCCATGCGGTCGCGTATTTCGCCCCCTGAGCCGGTGGCTGCACCGTTAAAAGGCTCTACGGTGGTGGGGAAATTATGGGTTTCGGCTTTTAGCGAAATAACCGTGTTTATAGGTTTTACCGTAAAAAAGTCGGCTTTGTCCTGCGATTTGGGTGCAAACTGCTGCACTTTGGGTCCCAACACAAAAGCCACATTGTCCTTATAGGCCGAAACAAGTCGGTTGTGATTTTTTTTGGCGGTGCTTTTTATCAGTGCAAAAAGACTTTGTTTCATTTTTTTACCGTCGATAATAAAAGTACCGTTAAAGATTTTATGACGGCAGTGTTCCGAGTTGATTTGTGCAAATCCGTAAACTTCGGTATCGGTAAGCTTTCGGCAAACTTTTTTGCTAACCTTTTCCAAATAGTCAATTTCATCGTTGCTGAGTGCCAGCCCCTCCTGCTTGTTGTACAGCGCAATATCATCAATATAAACCATGGGTGCCGGTTGTGCAGGGATGTCGAAAACCGTTTGATCCAATCCGTTGTAAAGTTGTTGCAGCATGGGGTCGTAGGGGGTATTTTCGCTGTCAACTTTTACAAATTCTTCAATACGGGTAATGCCGGGAATACCCATGTTTTGGGTTATTTCGACGGCATTGGTGCTCCAGGGGGTAACCATCTCCTTACGTGCTCCCACATAAAACCCATCGAGGGAGCTGCTGATAATAAAGGTGGCATCGCTAAATAACCAGGAGAGTTTTTTAATGTCGGAATCTTGAATTTCCTGTTTCGATTGAAGGGCAAGGATACGGCTGGTGTCGGCACGGAAAAAGGATATCATGGCTGCTGATTTAATCCGGTTAACAAATTGTTTGCAAAGATTGTAAAAAATGCCCTCGCCACAGTTTCAAATGGTAATTTAAATCAACATTTTTTTGTTAACAGGATTATACCCTTTCATTTTAACTTTCCAACTCTTTTTTTTCTCAGTTTAATTTTTGGTTTATTTAGTTTTATTATTGATTTTTGTAATTTATCTCTCGTTTCTGATTGAAGGTAAGTGGGAATTAATGTATTTAAGTTTATTCCCAAAATCCGATGAATAATTACTAAATCTTTTAAGGACTACAAAAATCAATATTCCGAAGACTTTAGCCATTAATCATAAAAAATTAATGGTTAAAGCCGAATTTTTATGCAACATTTATCGTTCTAGCAGAGATGCTTTTTGCAAATTGTACTCATTTTCAAGTTTTTCGATTTTTAGATTACAGATAAAGGTTTGATGGAAAAGGTTTTTTAATATAAATATCTCTTTGTGCTCATGCATAAGCATAAAGTTTATTCTGTTTATCTTTGTGCTCCTTTTTAACTGGAAACAGTTCCGGGGTTTTATTTAAATAAATTATATGGATAACATACAGTTTACAGGGCCGCTTATGGGTCTATTATCTTTTTTGGTCATCGGAATTTTTCATCCTGTGGTGGTTAAACTCGAATATGCCTACGGTAAAAAATCGTGGGGGCTTTTATTTGTGCCCGGTGTGTTTTTTATTATCCTCTCTCTTTTTGTAAGTACCATTTGGTCTATTATTTCCGGAGTGGTTGGCTTTTCGATGATTTGGAGCACCATAGAGATATTTAAACAGCACAACAGAGTATTAAATAAGCAGGCAAAACCCAATCCTGACAGAAAATATAATTAATATGGAAATTCAAATTTTTTCGGTTTTACTAAATATCAGCGGACTTATTGTTGGTGCTGCTGTTTTTTTATTAATCGTATTTTCCCGCAAATTATGCATTATTGGTGAATATTATTTTACTAAAAAATTCTGGGTCGTTTTTTTGGTGGTGGGATTAACAGGAACCATTGTATCCTTTTTTGTTCCCAACCTTATTTTATCCACTATTGCAGGCGTTACCGGTTTCATTTTTTTGTGGGGAATACACGAAACCATAGAACAGGAAGAGAGAGTAAAAAAAGGATGGTTCCCAAAAAACCCGAAAAGAGAGAAATAGCTTTTCTGCAATACAAACAGATTCTAAATTAACTTTTTAATTTTCATATTTACATATTTGATATACTTTTGTTCCCTCAATGGAAAAAGGATTTCACAGTTATAATTACAAATATAAGGTAATTACTTCGGTACTTGCCTTTGCTTTTTTTTGGCTGGTTATTGGCGATTTAATTGCCATACACCAAAAGCTAATTTACGGTTTCGACCCCTATGGTACCCACCAACCTTTTTCCAAACCTGTAAAAAACGAGTCACACTTTAAAGTTAAAGATAAAAAGGTAGTTAACAAAACCTTGAACTATTTGTCGCATGGTACTGCTTTGTTGCCGGATTGTGTTAATAAATATAACCACTTATCAGTTTTTCAAAAAAGCTTTATTTCGGCCATCAGTATCCATAAACGAAGACCACTTTCCGGGCTTTCTTTTCGTGGCCCCCCGGTAATTTTCTAAAATTATAAGCATTAACCGACCTTGTGCTTAGCTTCTGTTGTATTGAAAAATGCGATATGGCAGAATCATAATTCTTAATTGCAATTCATTCATTTTGTCCTTTTTTATAACGGAATTGGGCATTGTTTGCTATGGCTATTGTTAGCTATCACACTTTTTTAGTTGCTTTTTATTTTCAGATAAGAAGTGGTATTCCGATACAAACTATTCTTTGCCGTCGATGTAAATAGACAATGAAGACGATTGTAGTTAAGCTTATACCAGTCCGGTGTAAAAAGAAAAAATCAATTTTTTAAATAGAAAAACATGAAAACACAATCAATAATATTTTTATCCATCATATTATTTCCTTTGCTGGGAATATCACAAAACAACGTAATTTCAAACGATACCCTTACCATTCAGGAAGTGGTTATTAAGGCAGCTAAAACAGGCAATACATTGGAAAAGATGCCTGCTTCCGTTTCAATCCTTCAAAAAAGGAATATCAATGTGCAACAGATTAACAACTTGCCTGAACTAAGCGCGAGGGTTCCCAACCTGTTTATGCCTGAGCATGGTTCAAGGCTAACCTCCACTATTTATATCAGAGGTATTGGTTCGCGTATCGGAACTCCTTCGGTTGGTTTATACGTAGATAACATTCCGTATTTTGAAAAAGGAAGCTTCAATTTTGAATTTTATAATGTAAGCAAAATAGAAGTGTTGCGTGGCCCTCAGGGTACTTTGTATGGACGTAATACCCTTGGTGGACTTATTAAAATATATACCGACGAACTTTCAGACAAACAGACGGTTAGTTTAAATACTGAATATGGCAATTACAATCAGCTTAAAGGTGTGTTGCACTATAACCAACCTCTGGGAGATAAATTTTCGCTGACAACCGATGCTGTATATTCTCACAACGATGGTTTTTTTATCAATAGTTATACTGACAAAACCGCTGATAAATTAAACACCTATTCGGGTAGGATAAAGTTTTCGTATCATCCCAACAACCGCTTAAAAATGCAGTTGACCGCTATGTACGAGCAAAACAACCAACTGGGATATCCCTATGCCATATATGACAAAGAGAATCAAACGGCTTCCGATGTTAATTATAATCGTGAAAGCAGTTATCAAAGAGGATTGCTATCCACAGGTTTTTATGCCGAATATAAATCAGAAAAATATGTATTTAGCTCTGCCACCGGTTTTCAACATCTTAACGACGATCAACAAATTGATCAGGATTTCACTCCTGCTTCTCTTGTTTTTGTAGAGCAAAGCCGAAACCATAACACCTTAACACAGGAATTTACCTTTCATTCTACCGATAAAACCAAACTAAAATGGGTTGCAGGTATGTTTGGGTTTTTACAGCAAGCTGATAAAAATGTCAGGGTTGACTATGGTGAAGATGCCGTAACCGTTTTTCACCTGCCTGCCATAATGTCAAAATATAAAACGTATAATCAACCAACCAACGGCCTGGCCGGATATGGTCAATTGGGAATTCCGTTTGGCCGTTTTGAAGCTACTGTTGGTGCTCGTGTAGATTACGAATCATCGGGACTAACATATAGTTACGATTTGGAAATTAACGATAACCTAACTCATAAAGAGGACTTTGACAATACCCTTCGCTTTTCACAATTTCTGCCTAAATTTACCTTTTCGTACCAGCCAGCTCATAATTTGAATACCTATGTAAGTATTGCAAAGGGATATAAAGCAGGAGGGTTTAACTCAACCTTTGAGGCGGAGGAAGACCAGACTTATAACCCCGAAAGCAGCATAAATTATGAATTTGGCATAAAATCAAACTGGTTAAACAGAAGGCTAATTGCCAATGTAAGCTTATTTTATATAGATTGGAAAAATCAGCAGGTTTATCAAACAGTACCCAGCGGACATGGAGCCATGATTAAAAATGCCGGCCATTCTTATAGTAAGGGTGCCGAGTTGGAATTGAAAGCCTTACCTGTATATAACTGGCAAGTGTGGGTTGGAGCCGGATATACCAAAGCCAAATACCTTGATTATGTTCGTGATTCGTCAAGGGTTTACACCGGTAACTACCTGCCATATGTACCCAATTACACATTAAATGCAGGAACGAATTATAGCCTCCGGATCCGGGAGAGCTGGCTAAAACAGATTTCAGTCAATGTCAATTATCAATATTTTGGTAAAATCTATTGGAATGATGACAATAGTGCATGGCAAAAAGCTTACGGACTGCTAAACGGAAGAATCTCTTTTATGACCGGCAATATTGATTTTGGTATTTGGGGTAAAAACATATTAAACACCCAATACAACGCCTATTATTTTAGTGCTCTGGGTCACGATTATGTGGAGCTTGGCAAGCCAATTCAGTTTGGCATCTTCCTAAACCTGAAGCTATAAGTTATGACTGTTTCTTCAAAACAAAAATATGGCACCCTGCTGAGTCTTTATCTGGCTCAATCTGTTCCCATGAGTTTTTTTTCGACAGTTATGCCCGTTATTATGCGCAGTGAGCACTATTCGCTCACTGCCATTGGGCTAATCCAGTTAATAAAGCTACCATGGATTTTAAAATTTTTATGGGCACCACTGGTGGATAAAACAAGTATAAAGCACCTCCATTATAAACAATGGATTATTGCTTCGGAGCTATTTTATGCAATTACCATTTTTAGTATCGGGTTTTTACAGCCGGATTTAAATTTTAAGTTGATAATATTTTTAATGCTACTGGCATTTACTGCTTCGGCAACACAAGATATTGCCACCGATGCTTTTGCCATTTTAATTCTAAAGAGAAAAGAGAGGGGGCAGGGAAACAGCATGCAGTCGGCCGGAAGTTTTTTAGGTGCGTTAACAGGAAGCGGTATATTGTTAATTGTTTACCACTATTATGGTTGGTTTTGGCTTTTAGCAGGCCTGGCTGTTTTTGCAGTGGTGGCGTTATTGCCGCTTCTTTTTTATCCCAACCAATCGGAAAGAAAGCAAAAACCGGAAAAAGAAAATGTATCGTTTAAAGATATATGGCTTTATTTCAAGCAAAAAAATGCCATAAAAAGCGTCTTGCTGTTGATTTTTTATTATGCCGGAATGGTAGGGGTTTTAACCATGAGCAAACCGTGGCTTATTGATTTGGGATACTCTATTAAAGAAGTGGGCATATTTACCGGCATTTATGGTGCTGCTGCCGGAGCGCTCTTTGCTTTTCCTGCCGGGTATATCATTAAACGTTTGGGGGTAAAAAAGGCACTGCATTATTTCCCGTTATCTGCTGTAGCAGCAGCTTTGTGGTTTTATAAAATTCAACAAAGTACCCCCTCATATGGCGATATTGTTATTGGAATGATATTGCTTTGGGGGGCCTATGGAATGGCTACTGTAGCTGTTTATACCTATGCCATGAACAATGTTCGAAAAGGTCGTGAAGGCACTGACTTTACCATTCAAATTGTCATCACCCACCTCGGAAGCCTTCTTATAGCTGTGGGCAGTGGTAAACTTACACACATTGTTGGTTATCAAAAGCTCTTTTTTATTGAAGTGGTAATAGCCCTGGCTCTGTTTTTAGTTGTGCCTCAATTATATAGTGAAAATAAAAAAATAACAAACCATGATTGATTTATCAAAATATCATTTAGAAAAATATAATGTACCTACTCCACGGTACACGAGCTATCCTCCTGCCAATTATTTTAGGGATGACATCACCTCTGAACAAGCTGAACAAATCATTTTTCAGTCAAATTCTGAAAAGCCTGAAAACCTGTCCTTTTATCTGCACATCCCATTTTGTTCGCGAAATTGCTTGTACTGTGGTTGTAATACAATAATAACACGTGACAAAAACAGAATTGACCAATACGTAAACTCGCTTAAAAACGAGCTTTCTATTGTAGCCAATTTAATTGATGGTGGCAGAAAAATATCGCAAATACATTGGGGAGGAGGAACGCCCAATTTTCTTCCCGTTGAGTATGTTGAAGAAATAATGAGTCTTTTTAAACAAAGATTCGACTTTATCGAACAACCTGAAATTGCGATGGAGTGCCACCCTGCACACCTTACTTATAGTTATCTTGACAGACTGATTGAAGCAGGCTTTAATCGTTTTAGTTTAGGTATCCAGGATTTTAACAGTAGAGTTTTAGAAACTGTTCATCGCGACGATACTGCCATTCCGGTAGAAGATTTGGTTTTTTATCTTCAGCAACAAAAAAAGCTGTCGGTAAACCTCGATTTTATTTACGGACTTCCTTTTCAGGATGTGGCCTCTTTTAAAAACACCATTCAAAAGGCAATAAAAATTAATCCGGCACGATTGGCAGTGTTTTCGTACGCCCATGTACCATGGATAAAAAAAGCACAAAAAAAGCTGGAGCAATTTGGTTTGCCTGACTCCCATGAAAAAATTACCATGTTTTTAACTGCCCATGATCTTCTTACCGATGCCGGTTACCGCGATATCGGCCTTGATCATTTTGCCAAACCAAACGATGAACTCACAAAAGCATTGGACTCCAAAGCACTTCACCGTAATTTTCAGGGTTACAGTACCCGTGTTACTACGGGCCAGGTATATGCCCTTGGTACAAGCGGTATTAGCCAACTTAGCAACGCCTATTTACAAAACACCAAAGACCTTAAAAAATATCATGCAATGATTGAACAAGGACATTTACCTGTGGTAAGGGGCTATGTTTTAAATAAAAATGAGAAAATAATACGATATGTTATTGATGAACTGATGTGTAACTTACATCTTTCGTGGGACAAAACGGCAGCTTATTTTGATACAACTCCCAAAGCCATTAAAGAAATAACTCGAAATAGTGATGAGCAACTATCAGAGTTTCAAAACGAAGGGCTTATAGCTTTTAATAATCACGAAGTGGAGATAACCCAAACAGGAAAATTTTTTATAAGAAACATTGCTGCCACCTTCGACCCGCTTATGAAAACATCGGATAAAAAATTCTCAAAAGCTTTGTGATGAAACAAAAAGATAAAAAAATAGCTATTATCGGATCCGGAATCACGGGGCTTACAATAGCCTATAAACTAAAAAAAGCGCAGATACCTTTTGTGGTTTTTGAAAAGGAAAACAGAATCGGCGGTGTTATTAATACCATAGCTAAAAACGGCTTTGTTTTTGAAACGGGGCCAAATAGCGGCGTGTTATCCAACTCGTCAATTGTGCAATTGCTGGATGATTTGAA
This sequence comes from Bacteroidales bacterium, assembly GCA_027011095.1. Lineage (GTDB taxonomy): Bacteria > Bacteroidota > Bacteroidia > Bacteroidales > F082 > B16-G9. Next base: position 3,362 of record JALVAQ010000452.1, on the reverse strand, counting down.
TGAGTACAGCCAAAAAGAGATAGCAAGTAAAAACGCTGCCAAACGGCTTATTTGGAAAGGAACACAGTGGCATGCTTTACCTTCGGGTTTATTGTCGGGAATTACCACTCCTCTGTTTTCGTGGAAAGATAAAATTAGAATTTTGGGTGAACCTTTTCGCCACAAGGGGATAAACCCATTGGAAAACCTCTCATCTCTTGTAAAACGTCGTTTGGGAAATAGTTTTCTGGATTATGCTGTCGATCCATTTATTCTTGGCATTTACGCCGGCGATCCTCAATACATAGTGCCAAAATATGCTTTGCCAAAGTTGTATAACCTGGAGCAAAAATATGGAAGCTTTATCGGGGGCGCTATCAAAAAAAGAAAAGAGCCAAAAGCAGATAATCAGGATAAAGTAACAAGAGAAATATTTTCAATGAAGGGAGGACTTCAAAAACTGATTGACGCTCTGGAACAGGCCGTTGGCAAAGAAAATATTAAAACAAATTGCAACAACCTTTTAATCACCCCAAATAGAGTCGGCTATCAGGTTTCAGGTAACAATAATTTATCCGGGCAATTTACCCATATTGTAAGCACGGTAAACCCGGCAGAATACAAAGCTCTTTTTCCTTTCTTAAAGCAAAATGATCTTGATATTTTTATGCGCCTGCCCTATGCAAAAGTAACCGGAGTAACCATTGGATTTAACAATTGGGAGGGTATGCCCCTAAATGCATTTGGTGGATTGATACCTTTTAAGGAAGACCGTAACATTTTGGGTGTTTTGTTTATGTCGTCGATGTTTAAAAACAGAGCTCCTGAAAACGGTGCTTTACTCAACATTTTTATGGGAGGCATGCGCAAACCCGAGATAGCAGAATTATCGGATGATAAAATCAAGCAAATATTAAAAGAGGAGCTAAGCGAATTAATGCAGATTAAGAATTTTAACCCCGACCTGGTTTACATTAAACGCTACTCAAAAGCCATTGCTCAATATGGTTCCGATAGCGAAGAACGGCTGAAAACAATAGCCTTTTTAGAACAAAAATTTCCCGGCTTCATCTTTGCAGGAAGTATTAAAGACGGAGTGGGTATTGCCGACAGGGTACAACAGGCAAGCAATATTGCCGGACAGATTATAGAGGGGTAAAATATGGTCGTTTAGTTTGTTTTAATAAACTTTCTTTGTTGTGCCGCAATTGTTTTATTGTTAAATAGTGCTGTTGTTTTGATGAAGTGTAAGCTGGCAAGTGAATCTGTCGGGTTCCTACTCGCCAGAACGTACAACACGGAAACCAATATAGTTAAAACTAAAATCGGGTCTGATATAATTACGGTAAGCAGATCGGCAATATTTTGCATACATATTCCAGCTGCCTCCGCGAAAAACTTTACAGAAATTATTCTGTGATTTGTTTTCGTTTTTTAGAGCTGATTGAATATAGCTGCCATTGTACCAGTCACTACACCACTCCCACACGTTTCCATGCATATCATATAGTCCCCATTTGTTGGGTGGAAAGCTACCGACAGGCATTGTTTTGCCTCGAAAGATTCCTTTTGGAAAATTTTTGTACGGGTAATTACCATTATAGTTAGCCTGATCGGTGGTTAAATTGTTACCGGTATCAAAAGCAGTTGTAGTACCTGCCCTACAGGCATACTCCCATTGAGCTTCTGTTGGTAAACTGCATCCTGCCCATTCGGCAAAAGCTGCTGCATCGTACCATGTTATGTTTATTACCGGACGGTTTCCACGACTCCATCCTTCATCGTCAGGTTTGTTTCTTCCTGTAGCCTCGCAGAATGCATCATACTGATTAAAAGTAATTTCATATTTGCTTATCTTAAAAGCTTTTATATCTACCTTGTGCCGTGTTTCATCAAAGGGATATTCGGCTTCGCTCGTATCGCTACCCATAAAAAAACTCCCGGCGGGGATTTCTACCCATTTAATGGATGGCATTTTTTTTGTTCTGCTTTTTGAACTTGAAAAAACTACGATAAGTAGCAAGATGGCAATAGATTTTAAAATTGTTTTAATCATGATTGTTTAGTTTTAATTTGTACAAAATGGATTAAATAGAATTCATACTATCGTTGCGTTAATTTGGCTTTGGTGAAATAGTACACATTTACTAAACAAAAATAGCCGGGAAAGTAATCAATGTCAATTGTTTTTAGTCTGCATTACCATTCGGGCAAAACCATAAATAACCGGTAAAGAACCGGGTAAATTCGGGAGGGAAAATTGGAGATTTTGCAGGAAACTATTGTGGGTTGATGTTGCTCAACTGCTCAATAACGTCTGTTTTGCGCCTTTTGGCGATGGTGAAAGTGGTGCCGTTGTGTAAAATTAGTTGATTATTACGCTTAACGATTTTCTTAACATTTTCACTATTACGATCGCCGGTAAACACAGGAAATGAATTAGTTAATACTAACCCAGGGAGTTGTCGCAATTTGTAACTACAACCGGTTATCAATCCTCATCTTTTGGGACAACCCCTTTTTATCATCTAATTACTGATTCTTGCCACTTCACCGCGTCCCACTACTAGGTCATCTACAGGTGAACTGGGAGTTGGAATGACGAAGGAATTTCATACTTGTGTTTCTTTTCTACGCTAAATCTACTTAGCATATACTTTGTCATAGGATGAGTACTCTTTGGACCCGCAACTTGGACACACTATTCCATTACCTTTTCCGCAATTACTACAATACTTGGTACCGCATTTACGGCATGTAAAAACCGGAAAAAAGTTTGAGGAGATTGATTTCGATGCTACTCTTCCACACCTTGGACAACTTGAATAATTGCTCATAACAATATTATTTTTTTAAAAGATTAAAAGCCGAAATAACTAAAAATGACGTTTTACTTGCAGCTTGAATTGAAATTTCTTTTCCTTTCAAAATTTCTTTTTTTATGAACACAAGCATTTCCGCATCGTAATTATTGAATACTTCCTCATTCATAGTGGAAGCACCATAAAAATTAATCCTATCAATATCCTTTTCATCTTTAGCAAACTGTATTTTACCGGGGAAATTGTCAAATAATTTTTGCATTTCAACATTAAATAATGCCTTTTCAATTTCTGAATTGTTTTGACTGCTTAGCTCATCAGTTTCAGGAAATCCAAAGTCAGTTCAACATTTTCGGGTTTTCCATCAAATCCGAATTTTACAATAATCTGGCCTACTGCCTGACTTTGATACTTTGGGTTAAAAAGAGGAAACAAGAATAAACGAACCACAAAAAGGGTCTCGCGTCGAATAGCGGCTCCAATCGAAATAGCACTTAGCGGATAAGGGCTATAAAAAACAACCTCATTTAAATATGGTATAAGTTTATTAAACATTTTAAC
>JALVAQ010000451.1 GCA_027011095.1 Bacteroidales bacterium | reverse complement strand
TCTTTTGGCTAATTCCTATTTTGATGTGATGGCGAAAAAGAATTAACTTAGCGAGATGGAAACAACCTTATTAAAATTACATGCACCAGCGGAGATATTAGAGCACTTTGACTTCGAGAAAATAGAAGAGATAAGTGGAGTAATCCGCATACATTTATTAGAGAAAACTGATCCCAATCATTACCCCAAAGGCCTAATAGGGAAAGGAGAGCGGATGTTGAATGGCTTTATGAATCCGGTAGAATTACAGACATTTCCTGCTCGTGGCAAAGAGGTATTTTTATTGTTAAAGCGTCGTAGATGGATAGTAAAAGGAAGTAATCAGAGTTATTACAATAACTATAATTTCACCGAGGAAGGTATGAAAGCCACCAAAGAATTTGGTGCTTTTTTAAAAGAGATTGGTAGAGGGTAAGCCTATCAGCATAGGCAATGTGGCTTATGTGTTGGGGATGAGTTCTAAGAAATTACAGCGATGGTACCAACAAGTTTTAAGTGGTTTTGCGCAAGCTGTGGAGAGTGGAAAGATAGGACTGCACAATCTCCGGGTAAAGCAACAGGGAAAAGTTAAAGAAATAGCTGTTCCAATCCTGGAAGAAAAGAATTTAGGCAATCAAATGGCTGTGGATGAAAAAACCATCAATGGTACATGCTATACCATTTTGAGCAACAGAAAAACAAATAAGATAGCCCTGATGGCAGCAACCCTTAAGACCAGCGAATTGATGCAACTTATCAGACAGTTTGATATAGAAAAACGGATGCAGGTAAAAAGTTTAAGCCGGGATATGGCTCCCAATTACGACTGGCTGGGCAGGCAGGCTTTTATGAATGCCTACCATGTGATAGACAAATTCCATGTGGTGAAAAACATTATTGAGCAACTACAATCCATACGCATCCGATATCGCCAGATGGAACTTGCTAAGCGCAGAGAAGCCAATCAGAACAAGAAAAAATACACTGAAATAAATTTACCAAACGGAGATACTGTTTTACAACTACTTGCCCGAAGCAGAGGGTTACTGTTTTTACTACCCGGTCAATGGAGTGAACAGCAAAATCAAAGGGCACAAATTCTCTTTGAACATTATCCGGAAATTAAAACAGCGTTCCTTTTAGTACTTCGGATCAGACAATGGTTCAGACCTCCCAAAGGCAAATCAACTTACCAGGTAACCAGAGACAAAAAGAAAAAACAACTCATGATATTATTACATGAGTTTATCAAATCCGGTATTGACGAAATAAAAAACATAGCCTTTCTAATAAAAAAGAATATTGGACAAATAATCAACTATTTCATCGCTAAAGAAACTAACGCAAAAGCTGAAGCCCTTAACCAAAATCTCCAACGTTTTATTAACGTCAATTACGGCGCAAGAAACTCCGACTTCTTCCTCTATAGAGTAAAAATTCATTTCGCCATCACATCAAAATAGGAATTAGCCGTTCTTTTGAACCACCTTTTTTTATTTTTTAAGTCTTTTCTTTTTGTGTTTAAAATTACTAAAGGCCTTAAAAGCCAACTTTGCCACAGTTGCCGTGGTTACATA
>JALVAQ010000450.1 GCA_027011095.1 Bacteroidales bacterium | reverse complement strand
ACGATAGATATTGCTATCATGAACAAAATAAATAATAAGCAATGAACAATGTTTATTAAGCAAGTAAAAAAGTACCAAACAACAAACTTGAAAATTGGTTATTGAGCGTTGAATATTGGATATTAACATTTTAACAAAGCGTTCATTGCCTAAGATTGCTTTAGAACTTTTGCCCTCTACAAATAAGCGGCTTTGTTACATAGTTTATCGGTTAAACGGGTATAACTACCAATCAACATTGCGAAGCAATCCCGATAATTATCGGGAACCAACACTCCCCCACATAAAAAATTGAAATAAGAATTCGCTAAAATAATTTTCGATTTTAAAAAAATAATCGGTTCAGGACTTGGTAATTAAAAATTAATGTTTACTTTTGCAACCCATTTCAGAGATGTGAGATAAAAATCGCTGAAATAGTTATAGTTAAGGGAACCTGATAAGGTAAAACGTAATAGGTTTCTTGCGCGGCTCGAAGGTAAATGCTGCGTTGTTTTTTCGAGAACAACCTATCCAACTCCTTCCTTTTTCAGCCCTCCTTTAATTTATAACCGAAATAAAGAGGTTCATTTAAAATATTTTATACTTTTGCGCCTCCTTAAAAATAGAGGTAATTAAGTTTAATAATTTAAAATTGTTATGCCGACAATACAACAGTTAGTAAGAAAAGGACGTAAGAAACTTGTAGATAAGAGCAAATCACCTGCCCTTGATTCAAGCCCTCAACGTCGTGGTGTTTGTGTAAGGGTTTATACCACTACACCTAAAAAACCTAACTCAGCTATGCGTAAAGTAGCCAGGGTTAGATTAACCAACGGTAAAGAAGTTAACGCCTATATTCCGGGCGAAGGTCACAACCTGCAGGAGCACTCAATCGTTATGATTCGTGGTGGACGTGTTAAGGACTTACCGGGCGTTAGATACCACATCATTCGTGGTGCACTCGATACATCAGGTGTTGAAGGCCGTACTCAGAGAAGATCAAAGTATGGAACTAAACGTCCAAAAAAATAGTTTTTGAATAGCATTTAAGCTTGAAATAAAATGAGAAAGTCAAGACCAAAGAAACGAATCATACTTCCGGATCCAAGATTTAACGATGTTTTGGTATCGAAGTTTGTAAACAACCTGATGTTGCAAGGCAAAAAAAGTATTGCCTTCAAGATTTTTTACGATGCAATGGATATCGTTAAAGATAAAATGAAAGACGAAGATCCCATTGAAGTATGGAAAAAAGGTTTAGCCAATGTTACTCCTGCCGTTGAGGTTAGAAGTCGCCGTATTGGTGGTGCTACTTTTCAGATTCCTTCCGAAATACGTCCCGCACGTAAACAATCAATCGGAATGAAAAACCTGATTGGATTTTCACGTAAACGTCACGAAAAATCAATGGCATTAAAATTGGCCAACGAAATTATGGCTGCCTATCGCGAAGAAGGTGCCGCCTTTAAGAAAAAAGAAGATACTCACAGAATGGCTGAGGCTAACAAAGCCTTCTCGCATTTTAGATTCTAAAAATCCGCACAGGTATAATTATAGATGGCAAAAAAAACAAACATATCAAATAAATTAGCCTTTACCAGAAATATTGGTATTATGGCTCATATTGATGCGGGTAAAACTACCACTACTGAGCGGATACTTTACTATACCGGTAAAAACTATAAAATTGGTGAAGTTCACGAAGGTGCTGCTACCATGGACTGGATGGTTCAGGAGCAGGAGCGTGGTATCACCATTACTTCAGCTGCTACTACCGTTTACTGGGAACTCTCCGGAAAAAAACATAAGATTAATATTATCGATACTCCCGGACACGTTGACTTTACCGTTGAGGTTGAACGCTCATTGCGTATCCTTGATGGTGCTGTTGCACTGTTCTGTGCCGTGGGTGGAGTTGAACCACAGTCGGAAACCGTCTGGCGTCAGGCTGATAAGTATAAAGTACCGAGAATAAGTTTTGTAAACAAAATGGACCGCTCGGGTGCTGATTTTTATAGTGTTGTTGAACAAATGAAAGACCGTCTTGGTGCTAACCCCGTTCCGATTCAGATCCCTATTGGTGCTGAAGACGATTTTCAGGGTGTAGTTGACCTTGTAAAAGATAAAGCTTTTATTTGGGACGACACCTCCATGGGAACTAAAATTGTTGAGATTCCAATTCCCGAAGATTTAGAAGAAGCTGCATACGAAGCAAGGATGAAACTTATCGAAGGCGTTGCCGAAGAGAGTGATGAATTGCTTGAAAAATTTATGGATGATCCTCATTCAATTACCGAAGGTGAAATGATTGATGTAATTCGTCGTGCTACTCTCGATATGAGAATTACGCCTGTAATGTGTGGCTCTGCTTTTAAAAACAAGGGTGTTCAGATGTTGCTTAACGCAATCATCGAATTTTTACCCAGTCCGTTGGATGTTGATGACTTAGTAGGCATTAACCCAAAAACCGATAAGGAAGAGATTCGTACGGCAGACCCCAACGATCATTTTTCCGCTTTGGCTTTTAAAATAGCCACCGACCCCTTTGTTGGCCGCCTTTGCTTTTTCAGAGTTTACTCAGGTACCCTCGAAGCCGGTTCGTACGTTTATAATGCCAATACCGGCAAAAAAGAGCGTATCAGCCGTATTATGCAGATGCATGCCAACAAGCAAAATCCTATGGATAGAATTGAAGCCGGTGATATTGCTGCTGCCGTTGGTTTTAAAACCATCAGAACAGGCGATACCTTGTGCGACGAAAAGCATCCTGTTATTTTAGAGTCGATGTCGTTTCCCGATCCTGTTATCAGTATCTCTATTGAGCCTAAAACTCAAAAAGATATGGATAAAATGGGTCTTGCTTTGGCAAAACTTTCCGAAGAAGATCCTACCTTTAAGGTTCGTACCGATGAAGATTCAGGCCAGACCATTATTTCGGGTATGGGCGAACTTCACCTCGACATCCTTATCGATAGAATGAAACGCGAGTTTAATGTTGAGTGTAATGTTGGACAACCTCAGGTTGCCTACAAAGAAGCACTTACAGTAAGCGTTGAACATAAAGAGGTTTATAAAAAACAAACCGGTGGCCGTGGTAAATTTGCCGATATTCAGTTTGAAATCGGACCGGCTGTTGAACTGGAAGAAGGTTTGGAATTTGTTGACGAAGTAAAAGGTGGTAATATTCCCAGAGAATATATCCCATCTGTTAAAAAAGGATTTGAAATGGCCATGGCAAACGGCCCGCTTGCAGGTTTCCCTGTCGAGAGCATGAGTATTCGTTTGTTTGATGGTAGTTTCCATCCTGTTGACTCCGACCAGTTATCTTTTGAACTTGCCGCAAAATTAGGTTTCCGTAATGCTGCCAAAAAGGCTAAACCTGTTTTGTTGGAACCAATTATGAAAGTAGAAGTTGTAACACCTGATGAATATCTTGGCGATGTTACCGGCGACCTGAACCGTCGTCGTGCCATCCTCGAAGATATTTCTGCCAAAGTAGGCTACCAGGTAGTTAAAGCAAAAGTGCCATTGTCCGAAATGTTTGGTTACGTAACCCAGTTACGTTCGTTAACATCAGGCCGTGCCACTTCAACCATGGAATTTAATAGCTACGAGCAAGCTCCCGCTGCAATTGCAGAAGAGGTTGTGAATAAGGCAAAAGGAATTGTTAGTTAAAAATAATAATTAATAAAGTGAGCCAAAAAATTAGAATAAAACTAAAATCGTACGATCACAATTTGGTTGATAAGTCAGCCGAAAAGATTGTAAAAACGGTAAAAAGTACCGGAGCTGTTGTAACAGGTCCCATCCCTTTACCAACTCACAAAAAGGTGTTTACGGTAAACCGTTCAACCTTTGTAAATAAAAAATCGAGGGAGCAGTTTGAACTCAGTACTTATAAAAGACTGATGGATATCTACAACTCATCCTCAAAAACAATCGATGCTTTGATGAAACTGGAACTACCCAGCGGTGTTGAAGTAGAGATTAAAGTTTGATGAATATTTGACACACAGGCTTAAAGAATAATATCATGTCAGGAATATTAGGTAGGAAAATAGGGATGACCAGCATTTACGACGAAAACGGGAAAAATATTCCCTGTACCGTTATCGAAGCTGGTCCATGTGTGGTAACTCAGGTTCGCACTAAAGAGAACGATGGGTATGAAGCAATTCAGCTTGCCTTTGAAGAAAAAAAGGACAAGCACACCACCAAAGCACTTAAAGGCCATTTCAAAAAAGCTGGTACAACCCCCAAACGGCTTTTATCCGAATTTACCCGTTTCGAAGAGAAGAAAAAATTTGGTGACATCGTTGATGTAACCGTTTTTAACGAGGGTGAATTTGTTGACGTTAAAGGAACCAGTAAAGGAAAAGGTTTTCAAGGTGTTGTTAAACGTTACAACTTTAAAGGAGTTAACGATGCAACACACGGACAGCATAACCGTTTAAGAGCTCCGGGTTCAATAGGTGCTTCATCATACCCTTCAAGAGTTTTTAAAGGAATGAGAATGGCCGGACGTACAGGAGGCGATACCGTCAAGGTATTAAACCTTCAGGTTATGAAAATTGTTCCCGAAAAGAATTTATTAGTAGTTAAAGGATCGGTACCCGGTCCCAATAATTCATACGTAAAAATAGAAAGATGGAGTTAGTAGTTCATTCAAAGAGCGGACAAGCTACAGACAAAAAGGTTTTGCTGGATGATTCCATCTTTGGAATTGAACCCAACGACCATGCTATTTACCTCGATGTAAAACAGTATTTAGCAAACCAACGTCAGGGAACTCACGATTCCAGAGAAAGAAGTGATGTTACCGGTAGTACACGTAAGATAAAAAGACAAAAGGGAACCGGAACCGCTCGTGCCGGCGATATTAAAAACCCTTTGTTTCGTGGTGGTGGCCGCGTTTTCGGACCACACCCCCGCGATTATCATTTTAAGCTTAACAAAAAAGTTAAAAGGTTAGCCCGTAAATCGGCACTTACCTATAAAGCAAAAGATAACGAGATTATAGTAGTTGAGGATTTCACTTTGGATGCTCCCAAAACTCAAGAGTTTGTAAGCATTTTAAAGGGGTTCGAACTCGATAATAAAAAAACCTTATGGGTGTTAAACAAGAAAGATGAAAATTTTTATCTCTCTTCACGCAATGTCCAAAAGGCTAAAGTTGTTGGCGCAGATTCGTTGAATACATACGATTTGCTTAACGCCAATAAAATTATCATGTTTGAAAGCTCATTGGAAACCATCAACGAATTATTTGCCAAATAATAAAGAGTAAGAAGATGGGAATTATTATGAAACCGGTAATTACGGAAAAAATGACCGCCAAAAGCGATGCTCTCAACCAGTATGGTTTTATTGTTGACAAAAATGCCAACAAAATCCAAATCAAACTGGAAGTAGAAGAATTGTATGGTGTGCAGGTATTGGCCGTAAATACCATGAACTATTCCGGTAAGAGTAAATCCAGATTTACTAAATCAGGTGTTATTACTGGCAAGACTAGGGCCTTTAAAAAGGCTGTTGTAACGTTAGCAGAAGGTGAAACTATTGATTTTTTTAGCAACATTTAGAAATGGCTCTGAAAAAATATAAACCAACAACCCCGGGTCAGCGCTTCAAGATTATTAGCGCGTTCGACGACATTACCGCTACCAAACCTGAAAAAAGTTTGTTAGCGCCTAAAAAACGTACCGGAGGTAGAAACAGTGAAGGACATATGACCATCCGTAACGTAGGTGGTGGCCATAAGCAGAAATACAGAATTATCGACTTTAAACGTGATAAAGAAGGTATTCCCGCAACAGTAAAAACCATTGAGTACGACCCAAATCGTACTGCACGTATCGCATTGGTTTTTTATGCTGACGGCGAAAAACGCTATATCATCGCTCCTCATGGGCTGAAAGTTGGACAAACCGTTGTTTCAGGAAAGGGCGTGTCACCCGAAGTGGGAAACACACTTTACCTGTCTGAAATTCCATTTGGAACCATCGTTCATAACATCGAGTTACGTCCCGGTCAGGGAGCCAAAATGGCTCGTAGTGCCGGTTCTTATGCACAGTTGATGACTCGTGAAGGAAAGTTTGCAATCATTAAACTCCCTTCGGGTGAAACACGTATGATTTTGCAAACATGTAAAGCTACGGTAGGTATGGTGTCCAACACCGACCACAGCCTTGAGAAATCAGGTAAAGCCGGTCGTAGCCGCTGGTTAGGACGTCGTCCTCGCGTACGTGGTGTAGCAATGAACCCCGTCGATCACCCAATGGGTGGTGGCGAAGGAAGATCTTCAGGTGGACATCCACGTTCACGTAAAGGTTTGCCTGCAAAAGGTTACAAAACACGTGCTAAGAAGAAAGATTCTAACAAGTACATTATTGAAAAACGCAAGAAATAATCGTAAACAGATAATACTATGAGCCGTTCATTAAAAAAAGGACCATATATTCATTATAAACTGGAAAAGAAGGTTATGGCCAACATCGAATCAGGAAAAAAATCCGTGATTAAAACCTGGTCAAGAGCCTCAATGATTTCGCCTGACTTTGTAGGTCAAACCATTGCCGTACATAATGGAAATAAATTTATCCCTGTTTACATTACTGAAAACATGGTAGGACATAAACTCGGCGAGTTTGCACCAACCCGTCTTTTCAGAAGTCATGCAGGTAAAAAAGATAAAGGTAGAAAATAAAGCTAAGCAAAAATGGGATCTAGAAAACATAATAGTGCCGAAAAGCGTAAAGCAGAACGTAAGAATCTGTACATAGCACGCTTGCGTAATGTACCTACCTCTCCACGTAAAATGAGACTCGTTGCTGATTTGGTTCGTGGAATGGATGTTGAAAAAGCGATGCACGTGTTGCAGCATACCAACAAGGAAGCTGCCGGCCGCCTTTATAAACTCGTGCGTTCAGCCGTTGCTAACTGGGAAGTTAAAAACGAAGGCGCTCGCATCGAAGATAATGCTCTTTATGTAAAAGAGATAAGTGTTGATAGCGGAAGGATGCTTAAGCGTGTTCAACCTGCACCTCAGGGAAGAGCTTACAGAGTTAGAAAACGCTCTAACCACGTTACATTGATTCTGGAAAATCGCTTAGACGATATGAATCAGGTGGAGGTTTCCGAATCTGAAAATAACGAAAATTAAGAACTTTAATAAATAGTTTAATGGGACAGAAGACTAATCCAATAGGACTCAGGTTAGGTATCATCAAAGGATGGGACTCTTACTGGTATGGTGGAAAAAATTTCTCCGAGAAATTGGTAGAAGATGATATGATCAGAAAATATCTCAATGCCCGTCTTACCAAAGCAGGTGTTTCAAAAATTGTGATTGAACGTACATTGAAGTTTATAACCATTACCATTCTTACTGCCCGTCCGGGTATTATTATTGGTAAAGGCGGTCAGGAAGTGGCTAAACTGAAAGAGGAGTTGAAAAAACTTACCAATAAGGAAGTACAAATCGACATCTCCGAAATTCGCCGCCCCGAACTTGATGCCAGTATTGTTGGTAATACCATCGCCAGACAAATTGAAGGCCGTATCTCATTCCGTCGCGCTATCAAAACCGCCATCGCTTCAAGCATGCGTTTAGGTGCCGAAGGTATCAAAGTACAAATTTCAGGTCGTTTGGGAGGTGCTGAGATGGCTCGTAGCGAAATATACAAAGAGGGTCGTATCCCTTTGCATACTTTACGTGCCGATATCGACTATGCTCTGGTTGAAGCACATACAACCTACGGACGCATCGGTATTAAGGTATGGATTTTTAAAGGCGAAATTTATGGACGCCCTGATTTAGTACCATCAGCACAATTTGGTAAATCCAACAAACATGGTGGTTCACCAAAATCAGGCGGTCGCCAGAGACGTAGAAGATAGAGAAAGCAAGAAGTTAACATTATAAAAGGTAAATAGGCATGTTACAACCTAAAAAAACCAAGTTTAGAAAACAACAAAAAGGACGCATGAAAGGCAATGCCGGCAGAGGCCATGAGCTTGCTTTCGGATCCTTTGGTATAAAAACACTGGAACAGGCCTGGATGACCTCTCGTCAGATTGAGGCTGCCCGTCAGGCTGTTACCCGTTATATGAAACGTGAAGGTCAGATTTGGATTAGAATATTCCCCGATAAACCTGTAACCAAAAAACCTGCCGAGGTTCGTATGGGTAAAGGTAAAGGTGCTCCGGAATATTTCGTAGCTCGTATTACACCCGGTCGTATTCTTTTTGAAGCTGACGGTGTTCCTTTGGCCGTGGCTAAAGAAGCAATGAGACTTGCAGCCCAAAAATTACCTGTTAAAACCAAATTTGTAGTTAGAAGAGATTATACTGAGTAAAAATTAGGAAACCATGAAACAGGAAGTAATTAAAGAGATGAGTACTGCAGAACTCGGAGAAAGATTGGTAGAGGAAAGAAAACACCTTACCCGTCTTAAATTGAATCATGCCGTTTCTCCCCTCGAGAACCCTCATAAAATTACCGACAATAAAAAAACTATTGCCCGTATTTTAACCGAGCTGAGGAAAAGAGAAATGTTGGAAAACAATAATAAGTAAGAACAATGGAAAAGAGAAATCTTAGGAAAGAAAGAATCGGATTGGTCGTCAGTAATAAGATGGATAAATCTATCGTTGTTTCGATCGAGCGTCGCTTTAAGCACCCCATCTACGGGAAGTTTGTGAAAAAAACCAATAAGTTTATGGCTCACGACGAAAAAAACGACTGTAACATCGGCGATACCGTCCGCATCATGGAAACCAGACCATTGAGCAAGAATAAAAATTGGAGATTAGTAGAAATTATTGAAAGAGCTAAATAACCATGTTACAACAAGAAACAAGATGTACAGTTGCTGATAACAGTGGCGCCAGGGAAGTTCTTATTATCAGAGTGCTTGGCGGTACCAAACGTCGTTATGCTTCGGTGGGCGACCAGGTAGTTGTTACTGTTAAAAATGCTTTGCCCTCAGGTAATATTAAGAAAGGTACCGTTGCCAAAGCAGTGGTAGTTAGAACAAAAAAAGAGGTCAGAAGAAATGATGGCTCCTATATCCGTTTTGATGATAACGCTGTGGTTTTACTCAATACCGCCGGCGAAATGATGGGAACCCGTATCTTTGGCCCCGTTGCCCGCGAGTTGCGTGAAAAACAGTACATGAAAATCGTATCACTTGCACCCGAGGTGCTTTAATTAAGAAACAGTTATGGCTAAGTTACACATAAAAAAAGGCGATACAGTGATGGTTATCTCCGGTAACGACAGAGGCAAACAAGGTCGTGTGCTCGATATCGATACCGAAAAAAAGAGAGCCATTGTGGAAGGCGTTAATATGGTGAAAAAACACACCAGACCAAATGCCGATAACCCTAAAGGCGGAATCATTGAAAGCGAAGCTGCTGTCCATATTTCTAACCTTAAGGTTGTTGATGGTAAAGGAAACCCTACTCGCATAGGACGAAAAAAAGATGAAAAAACCGGAAAAACATTGCGTTATTCCAAAAAATCAGGGGAGGTAATTAAGTAATGGAATATCAACCTAGATTACAAAAACAATACTTCGAGGAAGTAGTGCCGGCTTTAACCAAAAAGTTTGGTTATAAAACCGTGATGCAGGTTCCTCGTCTGGTTAAAATTAACCTTAACCAGGGTATAAGCGCTGCTTTAACCGATAAAAAATTAATCGATACCGGTGTTGCCGAAATGACAGCAATATCAGGACAAAAAGCAGTGCCTACCATCTCGAAACGTGATGTTTCGAACTTTAAATTGAGAAAAGGAAATCCAATTGGCGTTCGTGTTACCCTGCGTTCCGAAAAAATGTACGAGTTTCTTGACAGACTTGTTGCAATTGCTTTACCTCGTGTTCGCGACTTTAGAGGTATCAACGACAAAGGCTTTGATGGCCGCGGTAACTACTCATTCGGTATCCCGGAGCAAATTATTTTCCCCGAGATTAATATCGATAAAGTAAGCAAAATTAACGGTATGGACATTACCATTGTTACCACCGCTAAAACCGATGAAGAAGCCTTTGCTTTGCTTAAAGAATTCGGATTACCATTTAAGAACCAAAAAAATAACAACTAATGGCAAAAGAGTCGATGAAAGCGCGTGAGCGCAAAAGACAAAAGCTGGTAGATAAATACGCCGCCAAACGCGCCGAATTAAAAGCTGCCGGTGATTACGAAGGTCTCCAAAGACTTCCTAAAAATGCGTCACCAGTTCGTTTGCACAACCGTTGTCAACTTACCGGGCGACCTAAAGGGTATATGAGACAATTTGGCGTTTCACGTATTAATTTCCGCGAAATGGCACTCAAAGGGCTGATTCCCGGAATCAAAAAGGCCAGTTGGTAATTTTATAATTAATTAAAAGGTTATTCAAAATGAATACTGATCCAATAGCAGACTATTTAACAAGAATAAGAAATGCCGTAGCTGCCAAACACCGTTTGGTTGAAATTCCGGCTTCCAACCTCAAAAAGAATATTACTAAAATTCTTTTCGAAAAAGGATACATTCTTAACTATAAGTTTGAAGAAACAGAAAATAACCAGGGAAATATTAAAATTGCCCTGAAATATCATCCCGAAACCAAAACACCGGCCATTACAACAATCGACCGTGTTTCAACCCCGGGTTTGAGAAAATATGTAAACGCCAACGAATTACCGAGGGTGATTAACGGACTGGGTGTTGCCATCCTTTCCACTTCAAAAGGTGTTATCACCGATAAAGAAGCCCGTAAGCTCAACGTAGGTGGTGAAGTAATTTGTTATGTAAGTTAAAACAGGAGATAGATCAATGTCACGTATAGGAAAATTACCGATTGCTATTCCTCAAGGTGTTGAAATTAACGTTTCTGACAATAATGTTGTTACCGTTAAAGGAAAACTCGGCGAACTTCGCCAGGTGGTTGACCCCGGTATTACCGTTAAAGTTGAAAACGGAATTGTTAACCTGGAAAGAGCAACAGAAAGTAAAGACCATAAATCAAAACACGGTTTGTACCGCGCGCTGATTAGCAACATGGTTACAGGCGTATCAGAAGGTGTTAGTGTAGTGCTGGAGCTGGTTGGTGTAGGTTTTAAAGCCGAAGCTAAAGGCCAGTTACTGGAATTGGCGCTGGGATATTCACACCATATTTATATGGAAATCCCACCCGAAATTAAAATCGAAACCGTTACCGAGCGAGGTAAAAACCCGCTTATTAAAATGACCTCTTTCGATAAGCAATTGCTCGGACAGGTTGCCGCAAAAATACGCTCACTCAGAAAACCTGAACCGTACAAAGGTAAAGGTGTTAAATTCCAGGGTGAAGAGTTAAGAAGAAAAGCCGGTAAATCAGCAACCGATAAATAGTAACTAAAGTGTATCTGATAAACAGGTAAAAACCAGGATTACAATGGGAACAAAAAATAAAAAAGCATCAAGCAGACTTAAAATAAAGATGAGAATCAGGAAAATCGTTAAAGGAACTCCTGAAAGACCTCGCCTGTCTGTTTTTAGAAGTAACAAGCAAATTTATGCTCAGCTTATTGATGATGAAAATGGTAAAACACTCGTTTCGGCTTCTTCAAGAGAAAAAGGTGTTGCTGACGATAAAGTAAACAAAATCGATCAGGCTGCCAAAGTGGGTGCGCTTATCGCTGAAAAAGCAAAAGCTGCCGGTATCGAATCAGTAGTTTTTGATAGAAACGGTTATTTGTATCACGGCAGAGTTAAAAATTTAGCTGAAGCTGCCAGAAAAGGTGGACTTAAATTTTAAGGAATTATGGCAAACGCAAATGCAAAAAGAGTTAAATCCAGCGAAATAGAACTCAAAGACAGGCTGGTAAATATTAACAGAGTTACTAAAGTAACCAAGGGAGGTAGAACTTTTAGTTTTTCGGCTATTGTTGTGGTTGGAAACGAAAAAGGTGTAGTTGGATACGGCCTTGGTAAAGCTAACGAAGTTACAGCTGCTATTGCAAAAGGTATCGATGATGCTAAAAAGCATCTTATCAAAGTACCCGTATTAAAAGGTACCGTACCTCACGAACAAATTGGTAAATACAGCGGCGCCCGCGTTTACATTCAGCCTGCTGCACCTGGTACCGGAGTTATTGCCGGTGGTGCTATGCGTGCAGTGTTGGAGAGTGTTGGCGTAACCGATGTACTTGCTAAATCAAAAGGATCATCAAACCCGCACTCGGTGGTTAAAGCTACCATCGACGCACTGCTTAAAATGCGCGATCCTTATACAATTGCACAGGTGCGCGGTGTTGATTTGGACACAGTTTTTAACGGTTAAAAAAGTCAAGAGATATGAGTAAGATTAAAGTAACTCAGGTACGAAGTGCCATCAACCGGCCCAAAAGGCAGAAGAGAACTATTGAGGCTCTTGGTTTGAAAAAACTACATCAAACCAAAGAATTTGAGGCTAACCCCGCAATTCTTGGTATGATTGAGAAAGTTAAACATTTATTGAAGGTAGAAGAAATTTAAAAATATTTTATAACGATGGATTTAAGTAATCTTAAACCTGCTGAAGGTTCTGTAAAGAACAAAAAAAGAGTAGGACGCGGACAAGGTTCAGGTAGAGGTGGTACTTCTACTCGTGGACATAAAGGAGCCCAGTCAAGATCGGGTTATAAACGTAAAATCGGTTTTGAAGGCGGCCAGATGCCATTGTACCGTCGTGTTCCTAAATTTGGTTTCAAAAATATCAATCGCAAAGAGTATGCTGCTATTAACATTAGTACCCTGCAACAACTTGCTGACGATAAAGGTATTACTGTTGTTACTAAAGAGGTGCTCGTGGAAAACGGTTTGGCACACAAAAACGATTTAATTAAAATTCTTGGAAACGGCGAATTGAAAGCTAAGGTAGATGTTACTGTTGACGCTTTCTCTAAATCAGCAGTTGCTGCTATCGAAGCACAGGGTGGTACCGCTACTAAAATTTAAGATTGAATGAAAAAGTTGATTGAAATAATAAGAAACATCAATAAGATTGAGGAACTCAGAAACAGAATCCTCTTCACATTGGGTATTATACTCGTTTACCGCTTCGGTTCGTATGTTGTAATTCCCGGTGTTGATCCGAGTATGCTTGCAAGCCTGAAAAACCAAACAAGTAGTGGCCTGTTAGGACTGCTTAATATGTTTTCCGGTGGTGCATTTTCCAATGCCTCTATTTTTGCACTGGGAATTATGCCCTATATCTCGGCTTCTATTGTTATTCAGCTCCTCGGAATGGCTATTCCTTACTTCCAGCGTTTACAACGTGAAGGAGAGAGCGGAACCCGTAAAATCAACCAAATCACTCGTTATCTTACAGTTCTTATTGTAGCTTTTCAGGCTCCCGGTTACATTGCTAACCTCGTTTCACAGTTGCCTGCCGAAGCAATCACTCCATTCAATCCGGGTATTACCAGCCCATCACTGTTCTTTTGGGTTTCATCAACCATTATACTTATCGCAGGAACCCTGTTTGTAATGTGGCTCGGTGAAAAAATTACCGATAAAGGAATTGGTAACGGTATCTCACTCATTATTATGATTGGTATTATCGCCCGGTTGCCCTTTGCCCTCTTTGGCGAGTTTGTTTCACGCCTCGAAGACCAGGGCGGCGGCCTTGTATATTTCCTCGTTGAGTTGATTATACTTATTTTGGTTATCCTCTTTACCATTCTGTTGGTGCAGGGAACACGAAAAATTCCGGTACAGTACGCAAAACGTATTGTAGGTAACAAACAATATGGCGGCGTTCGTCAGTATCTGCCTCTTAAGGTTAATGCTGCCGGTGTAATGCCCATCATTTTTGCTCAGGCAATTATGTTTTTACCCATCACTTTGGTTGGGTTTGCCGATTCGGATACACTTAGCGGCTTTGCTGCTGCTTTTACCGATTATAACGGATTTTGGTATAACTTTACCTTCTTCGTTATGATTATACTGTTTACCTATTTCTATACAGCCATCACCATTAACCCCAATCAAATGGCCGATGACCTGAAGAAAAACGGTGGATTTATTCCCGGTGTAAAACCCGGAAAACGGACAGCTGATTATCTTGATATGATTTTGTCGCGAATTACTTTACCCGGTTCTATCTTTTTGGGCGTAATTGCAATTTTACCTGCTTTTGCCCGATTGGCCGGCGTTAATAGTTCTTTTGCACAGTTTTATGGCGGAACCTCGCTGCTTATTTTAGTAGGGGTTGTGCTCGATACTTTGCAACAAATTGAAAGTTATTTATTAATGCGTCACTACGACGGATTAACTAAATCGGGCCGTATTAAAGGCGGTCGTTCTTCGATAGGATTTTAGAAATTCACGTGGATGATTTATTATAAAACTGACGCGGAATTAGAAATACAAAGAGAGAGTTCTTTACTTGTTGGTAAAACGTTGGCTGAAGTAGCCAAAGTGATTGAGCCGGGTGTGAAAACCAAAAAACTTGACAAAATTGCCGAAGAGTTTATCCTCGACAATGGCGCCAAACCGGGCTTCAAAGGATACGGCGGATTTCCTGCCACATTATGTATATCGGTTAACGATGAAGTGGTACATGGAATTCCGGGAGAAAGAGAATTGAAAGAGGGCGATATCGTATCGGTTGATTGCGGAACCATTTGGAAAGGTTTTTACGGCGATTCGGCTTACACCTTTGAAGTTGGTGAAGTGGAGGAGGAAGTGCACTGGCTACTTGAGCGGACAAAACAGTCGTTATACCTTGGTATTGAAATGGCTGTTGCCGGAAAAAGAGTTGGCGATATAGGACATGCCATTCAAAGTTATGTTGAAAACTTTGGTTATGGCGTTGTTCGCGACCTGGTTGGACATGGTGTTGGAAGACATCTTCACGAAAAACCGGAAGTTCCCAACTATGGCAGGCGAGGTACAGGAGTCAAGCTTAAAAAAGGCATGGCAATTGCTATCGAACCGATGATTAATCTTGGACGAAAAGAGGTAGTTCAGGATAGTGATGGCTGGACCATTCGAACCATCGATGGAAAACCATCGGCACACTTCGAACACGATGTAGCCATCAAAGACGGAAAACCGGACATTTTGTCAACATTTAAATATATTGAAGAAGTACTTAACAATAAATAAACAGTAAATGGCAAAGCAACCGTCAATCGAACAAGATGGAACAGTAATTGAATCACTCGGAAACGCAATGTTTCGGGTGGAGCTGGAAAACGGACACGTTATTACAGCACACATATCGGGCAAAATGAGAATGCATTACATTAAAATTTTGCCGGGCGACAGAGTAAAACTTGAAATGTCTCCTTACGATTTGACAAAAGGAAGAATAACATTTAGATATAAATAATTGAAGAAATGAAAATTAGAGCATCAATTAAAAAAAGATCACCCGAAGACAAAATTGTTCGTCGGAAAGGTAGATTGTACGTTATCAATAAGAAAAACCCTAAGTTTAAACAAAGACAAGGGTAAGGGTTTTATAAAAATTAAAAAAAAGATTATTAATTATGGCTAGGATTGCTGGAGTTGATATCCCAAACAACAAAAGAGGTGAAATTGCTTTAACCTACATCTATGGAATAGGCAGAAGCAGAGCACAAAAAATACTTTCGGAAGCCGGTGTGGACTGGAACAAGAAGTCAAACGAATGGAACGATGAAGATTTGAATAAAATCCGTACCATCATTGTTGACAACTACAAAGTTGAAGGTGAACTTCGCTCGGAAGTTCAAATGAATATTAAGCGTCTTCAGGATGTTGGTGCTTACAGAGGAATTCGTCACCGTATCGGCTTGCCGGTTCGAGGTCAGGGAACAAAAAACAATGCCCGTACCCGTAAAGGACGTAAGAAAACTGTTGCCAATAAGAAAAAGGCTGTTAAATAATAATTAACATTTTGATTTTAAAGTCAAGCAATAAATAAAACTATGGCAAAAAGAACCAGAAGTACAAAAAGAAGAGTTGTTAAGGTTGAGCCTATTGGAAGAGCTTACATCAAAGCCTCTTTTAATAATATTATTATTTCACTTACCAACGACCAGGGACAGGTTATCTCGTGGGCATCGTCCGGTAAAATGGGTTTTAGAGGTTCAAAAAAGAATACACCTTATGCAGCTCAAATGGCTGCCGAAGATTGCTCTAAAACAGCATACGATGCCGGCCTGCGTAAAGTGAAAGTTTATGTTAAAGGCCCCGGCTCAGGTCGCGAATCAGCTATTCGTACCATCCATTCATCAGGTATCGAAGTAATGGAGATTGTTGACGTAACACCATTGCCACACAACGGTTGCCGTCCTCCTAAAAGAAGAAGAGTTTAATAACGGTTTAAGAATATATTTAAACGATAAATAACAAGCTATGGCAAGATATATTGGCCCAAAGTCAAAAATAGCACGTAAATTCAGCGACCCCATTTTTGGTCCTGATAAGTATTTGGAAAAGAAAAATTATCCCCCCGGACAACACGGTAATAACCGAAGAAGAAGAAAACAGTCGGAATATGGCATTCAGCTTGCTGAAAAGCAAAAAGCTAAATATACCTATGGTATTTTAGAACGTCAGTTCCGTAATGTATTTAAAAGAGCTTCACGTAAAAAAGGTATTACCGGCGAAAACCTGCTTCAGTTAATCGAAGCACGTCTCGATAATGTTGTTTTCCGTTTGGGAATTGCTCCCACACGAGCAGCTGCCCGTCAGCTTGTTTCGCACCGTCACATTACTGTTAATGGCGATATTGTAAATATCCCCTCCTATTCAGTACGTGAAGGCGACGTGGTAAGCGTTCGCGAAAAATCAAAAAGCCTCGAGGCTGTAACAAACTCTTTGGCTTCGCGTAAAACCTTTTCATGGTTGGAGTGGGACGAAGATAAAATGCAGGGAAAATTCCTGAACTACCCCGCACGTGAAGAGATTCCTGAAAACATCAAGGAAAACCTGATCGTTGAGCTTTACTCTAAGTAAAATATTAATTTCGACCAATTTTTAATCGCTAAATATAAACTATGGCAATTTTAGCATTTCAAAAACCTGATAAGGTTATAATGAACGAATCCGATAATTTCAAAGGGACATTTGAATTTCGCCCTTTGGAACCCGGTTTTGGAATTACCATCGGTAATGCCCTGAGGAGAATTTTGTTGTCATCTCTTGAAGGATTTGCCATCACCAATATTAAGATCGAAGGTATCGTTCACGAATTTTCTACCATTGAAGGTATCGTGGAAGATGTTACCGAAATCGTACTTAATCTGAAAAAAGTTCGCTTTAAGCAACAAATTCAGGGTGAAGACATGGAAAAAGTAAACATCGTTATTGGTGACCAGGATGTATTTAAAGCCGGTGATATCAATAAATTCCTCTCCGTTTTTCAGGTGTTAAACCCCGACGAAGAGATTTGTCACATGGATCCATCGGTAAAACTGAGTATGGAGCTTACCATAAACAAAGGCAGAGGTTATGTGCCTGCCGAAGAAAACAAAGAGGAAGAGGCACCCATTGGTACCATTGCCATCGACTCAATTCATACCCCAATTAAAAACGTTAAGTATTTTGTTGAAAACTTTAGGGTTGAACAAAAAACCGACTACGAAAAATTGGTGCTGGAAATTGATACCGACGGCTCAATTCATCCTAAAGATGCATTGAAAGAAGCAGCTAAAATATTAATTCATCACTTTATGCTTTTCTCCGATGAGAAAATCACCCTCGAAACCGAAGAAAAATCGGTTACCGAAGAACTTGATGAAAATACACTGCATGTTCGTCAATTGCTGAAAACCAAATTAATCGACCTCGACCTTTCTGTAAGGGCACTCAACTGCCTTAAAGCCGCCGACGTTGAAACATTGGGTGAACTGGTAGCATACAATCGCAACGATTTGCTTAAGTTTAGAAATTTTGGAAAAAAATCATTGGCTGAACTTGACGAGCTGGTTGATACCAAAGGCCTTGAGTTTGGAATGAATGTAGCAAAGTATAAATTAGATAAGGACTAGGAACGATGAGACATAAAAAGAGTTTTAATCATTTGGGAAGAACAAGTTCGCACCGTAAAGCCATGTTGGCTAATATGGCATCTTCCCTAATTATGCATAAAAGAATTGTAACCACCTTGGCAAAAGCTAAAGCCCTTAGAGGGTATGTTGAGCCGCTTATTACCAAGGCTAAAAACGATACCACTCACTCAAGAAGACTGGTGTTTAGTAAGTTAACCGACAAATATGCTGTTACCGAACTTTTCAGGGAAGTATCGGCTAAAATCGGAGATCGTCCGGGTGGATATACCAGAATTATTAAATTGGAAAACCGTTTGGGCGATAATGCCGAAATGGCCATGATTGAGCTGGTTGATTACAACGAAAATCTGTTGAGCGAAAAAGCTACCAAAAAAACCAAAACGCGTCGTCGTCGTGGTGGTAGTAAAAAAGCTGCTGCAACAACCGAAACTACAGAAAAAGTTACTGCAACTGAAACTGCCGAAGTTAAAGATGAGGTGAAGGAAGAAGTGAAGGAAG
>JALVAQ010000449.1 GCA_027011095.1 Bacteroidales bacterium | reverse complement strand
ATTTAGAAATGTTAAACGCAAAAAAAATACCTGCTTCCACAACTGGAAGCAGGTATTATTAAAAACTGTAAAATGCTACGAATTAGTTAAAAATATAACGAATTCCAATTTGCATTTGCCATTTAGAGTTGATTGAAACATCCTGAATGTAACTATCTTTCAGGTTTGTATCAAAGCTAAAGTAAGGTACTCCGTTGTTATCAATTCCCTGAACGGTAATTGGGGTATTGGTTCTTGGGAGTTTATATACACCCCAGTTTGAATTGAGCATGTTTCCAAAATTGATAACATCGATGGAAAGCTGTAATTTATTAACTTTTTTACCGGTTTTAAATTTAAAATCCTGCATAAAACGTAAGTCGATTTGAGCATACCAGGGCAACATGGCACCGTTACGCTCGGCATATTTACCTTTACGAGTACTTAAGTATTCATCTTGATTGATAAACGATTCAAGGGCACTCCACTGCTCATCAGCATTGGTGGCAGGGGTAGCAACACCATTATCGTCAACCGTTCCGAAATGGATGTCATCTTTTCCGGCAGGAACATAAAGCAGGTCGTTGTTCATTATGTTATCCTTATTCAGGTCGCCGGCATAAACAAACGAATAGCGGTTTCCTCTTCCTGCTTCAAAAAACATTCCGAATGTGGAACGGAACATACCGTAATCGACAGCATAATTGGCCGATGAAATAAAACGGTGCTGCAATCCGTAACGCGACCACGAAACTGTGGGGGTATTGGGGTTACCAACGATAGGATTTCTTTGGAAAGCGTCAGCGGCAATTTCAGCAGGTATTGAGGTGTAATCCCTTGAACTAAGGTAAGTATAGGCCGCATCAAAATACAAACCGAAGTTGGTCATTTTTGATACTTTACCGGTGAAAGTAAACTGGCTGCCCTCTTTTACATTATCCAATACAATGGTTCCTGCATCCAAAAATCCAATGGCCGTTGAATCGGAAGAGTAAATATTTGCTTCGGGGAAACTGGCAAAAATCTTACGGGTGTCTCCTGTTCCCGACAGCTGACCTGTGGGAGGTTTCATGTTGTAGTTACGATGTACCACGGCATTGATATCCTTTCCATAGATAGCTTCAACGGTAAACACCCAGTTATTTTTTGTTTTCCAATCGAAAGCGAGGTCGGTTTTCCAGATTTGCGGAAATTTAAAATCCTGCGAGGTGGCATTAACCTGAAAAGTATATCCCGGATTGATACCTGCATTGGAAGCCTGATTACCCAACCATACAAAAGGAATACGTCCGGTAAAAATACCGGTACCGCCTCGCAGCTGATAAATGTTTTCGCCGGTGATATCCCAGTTAAAACCTACCCTTGGCGACCACAACGGAATATTTTTAGGCCATTTTGCAGGGTCAACTTTTACAGGGTCTCCGTTTTCGTCCACCCATCCGTTAAAATCTTCAACAACTTTTACCCCATCAGTAACGGGAATTGAGTTCAGATAAATCGGCATGTCCATTCTGATTCCGTACGAAAGGTTAAAACGCGGATTAACCTGAAATTCATCTTGTAAATAAACGGCAAGTTGCATTACGTCAACATACGACCAACTGTAAGGTTTTGAAGAGGCATCGGCAACCTGCTGGTTAAAATCAATATCGGTATCTGGATTAAAGTCGGGGTCGGATGCTTTTTTGTCGTTAAGAAAATCCTGAACAGAACCAAACATATCCCAGGGATAGTAAAAGAGGTTAAAGGAGTTTTCGAAATAGAAACGCTCGGCTGAAACACCACCGGTAATAGTGTGTTTATCAGCAAAATAGGTAATATCATCGGTAAACTGATACACATCCTGATTTAAGACATTGTGTGTTGAAAACATTTCTGAACCAAAGGTAATAGCAAGGTTTCCGTTGGCATCAAAAATATCAACTACCGGAAATGGAGCCGATTTTGGCTCACGGTGATCGCGGAAAGCGGTATATCCCAACATCATTTTATTGGAAATTTTGTTGTGATAATTTGATTTCCACTCACCCATAATCGAATTGATTTTGTTAAAGATACGGTACGATGAATTTTCAAAGGGCAAACGGTACGAAGTCGGCCCGCGGCCTATAATGGCTTCGGGATGGGGTAAAATATCCTTGAATGCATCCAGCATGTTATAACGGATTGTAATTTGCTGATTTTTGGATACATTCCAGTCGAGTTTAGCCAACAGCTTGTTGTTTGACTTGGTGTGGTTATAACCCTGATAGGCACCCGGATCGTATCCCCAATAATCGCGCAGCCTGTTTTGAATGGCAATTAAGTCGGCTTCGTGAACGGTGGTAACATTGGGTTGACCTGTATTTTCGCCGTTATCGGCTACAAAGCCATGTGCCAGCTCGGTACGACGAACCCCCTCGGCACTTACAAAGAAAAAGAGCTTGTTTTTAATAATCGGGCCACCCACGGTAAATCCAAAGGAGTTATCCTTAAAATCATTGTTTGGCGATTCGGTTCCTGCCACTTTTTTACCAATCATCTTATCGTTTTTAAAGTAGTAGTACACCGAAGCTTTAATATCGTTGGTACCCGATTTGGTAATGGCATTTACACCAGCACCGGTAAAACCACCCTGACGGACATCGAATGGGGTTAACGAAACGGCTACCTGCTCGATGGCATCAAGCGAAACGGGTTGCGCATCCGATTGTCCACCCGGAGTAGCATAGTCAAGCCCAAACGAGTTGTTAAAAATGGAACCATCCAGCGAAAAGTTGTTGTACAGGTTGTTAACACCGCCAAAACTGTTACCATCGCTTTGAGGAGTAAGACGGGTTAAGTCTTTCTGACTCCGTTTAATGGTTGGCATGGTGGCAATTTGTTTTTCGCCCACATTGGTTGAAGCCCCTTTTCTGTCGGGGTCGAACAGATCATCGCGGTTGTAGGAAACCACCACTTCGTCCAGCTCATCGGCTGCCTCAAAAAGGGTCATGTTTACAACGGCTTTTTGATTTAATTTAAGATAAACATCATCCTGAACACCATCTTTATACCCCACATAAGTTATAGTAACTTTGTAAGGGCCGCCAACCCGCATATTGGTAATGCGGTAAAAACCGTCCGACTGGGTTACGGCGCCATACATGGTTCCGGTTGGCAGGTGCACTGCCACTACATTTGCAGGGTACAAAGGGTCACCGTTTTTATCGGTAACGCGTCCTATTAAAGAGGAGGTGGTAACACCCTGCGCAAATAACATTGACCCTGTAAGCATCAGGGTCAAAAAAACTACAAATTGTAAAAGTTTTCGATTCATAAAGGTTTGTTTAAAGGTTAATAACTTTTATAAAAACTTGGTGTAAAGTTAAACTTTAAGTAATGTAATACTTATTTAAGTTATTAACATTCGTTAACTAAAATAATACATTCAACTAATAATCATTTATTTTAACCTTTTCCGGTTGTTGATTATATTTTTTTTATCCCTATTCCAGGGCGGTTGTTAAGGGTAAGTTTACCGTCAATCACTTTTACTCCTTCGTAAACATCGTTATCAATAAGGAGGTTGCCATCGAGGTCGGCCCAATCAACCAGAGGCGAAAGCTGTGCGGCAGCTGAAACAGCACAGGAGGTTTCTGTCATACAGCCCATTAATATTTTCATGTCCATGGCACGGGCAACGGTAATCATTTTACGGGCTTCCCACAAACCGGTGCTTTTCATCAGCTTGATGTTAATGCCCGAATAGACGTCTTTAAATTTAACCACATCGGGAAGGCGGTGAAAAGCCTCGTCGGCAAGGGTGGGAAGCGGACTGTGTTGGGTAAGCCAGGCCATGTCGTCCATTTGGTTTGCAGGCATGGGCTGCTCCACAAAAATAACCCCCTGCTCTTTCAGCCAGTTAATCATGTCGAGGGCGAAATGTTTATCCTTCCACCCCTGGTTAACATCCACATAAACAGGAACATCGGTTACGCTACGAACAGCGTTAATCATCTCCTTATCGTTGCCTCTGCCGAGTTTTACTTTTAGAACCTTAAAACGGGCAGCCTCTTTGGTTTTGGCAATTACCACATCGGGCTTATCAATGCCAATGGTAAAGGAGGTGACGGGTGTTTTTTCTGGAGAAAGTCCCCAAAGACGATAGAGCGGCTGATTGACTATTTTTCCAATCAAATCGTGCAGGGCAATATCCACCGAGGCTTTGGCAGCACGATTGCCCTGCTCCACCGAATCGACATAGTCGAGTATCTCTTCCATTCTGAACGGATCGGTAAACTGCTCCATATCAAGCTTGTTAAGAAACTTCAAAACCGTTTCATGCGATTCGCCCAAATAAGGAGGCATGGAAGCTTCACCATAGCCAACCAATCCATCATACTCCAACTGCGTTAAAACCACCGGTGTGGTATTTCGCGACATTTCGGCTACCGTAAAGGTATGGGTCAGCTGCAAGTCATAAGGGTAAAAGGTAAGTTTAAGCTTACTGCCTTTGCTATTGTTAATGGCAGCAGGTGCTTTTCCCATGGCTGTCGGGCTAACGAGCGCACCCAGCGAAGCCACGCCAACTGTTTTTACAAAATCACGACGGTTTGTTTTCATGTGTTTAATACTTTTAATTTATCTCCTTATAAAAGGGATTGTTTTTAACATATTCTATTCCATTGCCGGCTATAAAGCCAAAAATCCGGTTTACCCTTACAAAACGGGGGACATACGACCTAATAAAATTGGGTTTAGTGCTGTCCATGCTGTTGATGCGTACCTTTCCGGAGGCGTGAATAAATTCACCGTTGCCAAGATACAAAGCCACATGGGTAACCCTTTCGGATTTGGTTTTAGAGGCCGGCCTGCCAAAAAAGAGCAGGTCGCCGGCTTGCAGGTTATCACTTTTATAAAGGGTTGTTATCTCTTTTCCATATTTGGTTTGCTGCGAAGCATCCCGCTGAAGAATGATGCCGTTCATAAAGTATGCCGTAGAGGTAAAGCCGCTGCAATCGACAGCTTTTGAAGAGGTTCCTCCCCACATATATGGAAATCCCAAAAACTTTTTGGCAGTACTGATTACAACCTGCCTGTCGGGTTTTTGACTGACAAAGGATTTAAATCCGGTAACCTCCTCTTTTTTAACCCATGCAATTCTGCCATCGGGATAATGCACCTTATAAAACCGCTTCACCGAATCAACCACAGGGAGCAAACAACCCATCACCAAATCGGAAACAGTTTGCGAAGCTGCGTTGGGTTTGCTGTATGAAAAACCGCTCACCGGTATAAAAACAACCTTTTTTAATTGTTTTAGAGCACTTAATTGGTTTTTATCAATGGTCACCAGCGCAGCCGAATCCACCCAGGCAATGTAGCGGTTGGGCATTTGTATAAGGTACCACTCGCCCTGCTTTTTGAAAACCCTAACCGGTGTTCCAAGCAGAGCCTGCGTGGCCATTTCGGCACTGTGCTTTGGCTTTGTCCGCAAGTTGGCCACCGAATTATTAATCAAACCCGAAACCGGTGAGCCGTTTTGTTTTTCGGGCAGCAACTCCAAATCAACCTTTATTTCCGGAAATTGCTTTTTAAAAATAGTTTTTAAGGCTTTAAAAGCTCCGGCATCTTCTACCCAAATGCTCATGTTGTTATCCTGTTTCGACACAACCCACAGTTTCACCCTCTTATCGGGCGCATATATCGACTGTAACGAATCCAGCACCGGCTGTAAGCCGCTTGTTTCGTACCTGTCTGCCGTTGTGCAGCGCTGTAACAATATGCCCAATAGCAAAATTGATAAGAAAATAAAATGACGGGGGGTTATAAATTTTTTCATGCTGCTGTTAATTGATTTTTCCTATTCCTCACGCAAATCACAAATGTACACTAAAATATTTCAGAATCCTGTCAGGAGCTTTCAAAAACTATTAACGGGTTTAAATGCTCCTCCTATCAATTATTTATCTATTTTTATTTGCTCGTA
>JALVAQ010000448.1 GCA_027011095.1 Bacteroidales bacterium | reverse complement strand
GCCTTATGCCGACCTATAATCGGTAATAAATCTTCAAATGACGTCGATTGAATCCTTTTAACCGATTTGAATTTTTTTAATAAAACTAAGATGGTTTTAGGCCCAATCCCGGGAATCTGCTCCAAATCAGTTTTCAAGGTAGCGTTCATCCGTTTTTTGCGATGAAATGTAATGCCGAAACGATGCGCCTCATCACGGGCTTTTTGTATCACTCTTAAAGTTTCAGATTTTTTATCGAGATATAAGGGAACCGGATCATAAGGATAATAAATTTCTTCAAGACGTTTGGCTATACCAATCAGTGCTATTTGACCATAGAGTCCTATTTTTTTCAAACTTTTTACGGCAGAAGACAACTGACCTTTTCCTCCATCAATAATGATAAGTTGCGGCAAAGGAGCACCTTCTTTTACCAAACGGGTATAACGCCGCTCTATAATTTCTTCCATTGAAGCAAAATCATCAGGACCTTCAACCGTTTTAATATTGAAATGCCTGTAATCCTTTTTACTGGGTTTTCCATTTTTAAAAACTACACAAGCTGCAACCGGATTGGTGCCTTGAATATTAGAGTTATCAAAACATTCGATATGACGCGGTTCAACAGATAATTTTAAATCTTGTTGCATCTGCTGCATCAATCTGTTAACGTGTTTATCGGGATCGGTTAGCTGCAACTGCTTTATTTTTTCGAGTCTAAAATAAACGGCATTGCGTCGGGATAGTTCCAATAATCGTTTCTTATCGCCTTTTTGCGGCACGTTACATTTGATGTCTTGCAAAATGTCTATGGCAAAAGGCACTAATATCTCTTTGGTTTGTAAATCGAAACGCTGCCGCATTTCCACTATAGCCAGTTCTAATAATTCCCGGTCCGTTTCATCTAATTTTTTCTTCATTTCTAATGTATGCGAACGAATGATAGCACCATGCCCGACTTGTAAGAAATTGACATAGGCATAAGTTGCATCGGAAATAATATTGTAAACTTCGACATTGTTAACTGCCGGATTGACTACTGTTGATCGGGCTTGGTAATTTTCAAGTGACTCTAATTTTTCTTTAATTTCTTGCGCTTTTTCAAATTCTAACCGGTCTGCATAAACTTGCATTTGCGTTTTAAAAAATTTGACAGCAGATCTAAAATCCCCTTTAATTATTTGTTTAATCTGCTTAATATCATCCAAATAAGAAGACGCCGTTTGTAAACCTATACAAGGCGCCTGACACAAGCCGATATGATAATCCAAACAAACATCAAATTTGCCTGCTTTGATATTTTTGGAACTCAAATTCAATTTACAGCTGCGAATAGGATAAAGCTGATGAATCAGTTCTAATAAAGTGCGCGCCGTTTTAACTGACGGATAAGGGCCATAATAGGAAGAACCGTCTTTAATGACTTGACGGGTTAAAAAAACGCGGGGAAAAGCTTCCTTTTTAATACAAATCCAAGGATAGGTTTTATCATCCTTCAAAAGCACATTGTATTTAGGTTGGTGTTTTTTGATCAAAACATTTTCAAGCAACAAAGCATCTGTCTCAGTTTCAACCACAATGACTTTAATATCAGCATTATGA
>JALVAQ010000447.1 GCA_027011095.1 Bacteroidales bacterium | reverse complement strand
CTTTGTGTTGAGTTTGCTGGCAAGGCTCTTTTTTCGATATATCCTGCCCTGGTGGCTTAAGAGGTTTGTTGATAAGCAGCAGCAGAAGTTTAATCAGCAGTATAACAATCAAAACCCTCGGAATGATGGAGAAACCTACATTCGTAAAGAGCCCGAAGAAGGTAAAGTAAACCCTGATGTGGGTGAATATATCGACTTTGAAGAAATAGATGATAACAACGAAACTGAGAACCATGAATAAAAATTTAGTTAAAAAGCTGGCACCCTATTTTGCAGCACTTATTGTATTCCTGTCCATAACAATGATTTATTTTTCTCCGTTAATGGAGGGAAAAAAGCTAAAGCAGCACGACATTACTATGTGGAAGGGAATGTCGAAAGAGATTGTCGATTATAGAGCTAAGACCGGCGAAGAACCCCTTTGGACCAACTCCATGTTTGGCGGTATGCCTGCCTGGCAGATATCGGTGAGCTATACCTCAAACCTTATTAAAAAAGTTGATAGTATTTTAAAACTCGGGTTACCGGCTCCGGCAAACCTTTTCTTTCTCTATTTTCTCGGGTTTTTTGTTTTGTTGCTTGTACTGAGGGTTGATCCATGGTTAAGTTTAATTGGGTCGCTGGCTTATGCTTTTTCGACTTATTTCCTGATAATTTTGGGAGCAGGGCACAACTCTAAAGCGCATGCCATTGCCTATATGGCTCCGGTATTGGCCGGGATAATAATGGCATACAGAGGGCAAATCTGGAAAGGAGGTTTGCTTTTTGCGTTGGCATTGGCACTGGAAATCAATGCTAACCATCTGCAAATAACCTATTACCTGCTTTTTATTGTTGTACTTTATGGCATTTACCGGTTGATTGTTGATGCTAAAGAAAAAAGGTTGCCTGCCTTTGCTAAAACTACTGCTGTATTGGTTTTAATGGCTTTACTTGCTGCTTCTACAAACCTGACAAATTTATGGGCTACCTGGGATTATGGAAAAGATACCATGCGGGGTAAACCTGAACTGACCAAGGAAAAGGCAGTTAAGTCGGAAGGGTTGGATAAAGACTATATTACTGCGTGGAGTTATGGAATTGGTGAAACCTGGTCATTACTGATACCTGACGTAAAAGGTGGTGCCTCCGGATATATTGGTGACAGGCCTGAGTTGAAAAATGCCGACAGGGCTTATCGAAAAGTTATTGCGCAGCAAAACGGCTATTGGGGTGATCAGCCCGGGACATCGGGGCCGGTGTATGTGGGAGCCATCGTTTTCTTTTTCTTTTTACTCGGAATGTTTATTGTGCGCGACAGATTTAAATGGCCGTTGATTATAGCAGCCATTCTTTCAATACTGCTGGCCTGGGGTAAAAACTGGATGCCTTTTACCGATTTCTTTATCGACCATGTTCCCGGATATAATAAGTTTAGAACGGTTTCGATGATTTTGGTAATAGCCGAGTTGGTGATCCCCGTTTTGGCATTTATGGCGGTGAATGAAATAATAAAGAATCCTAAAATAATCAGTAAAAAGGTTAACCTCTATTTTACTTCAATCTCTGCATTTTATTTAACGCTTATTTTAACACTGGGTGTGTTGT
>JALVAQ010000446.1 GCA_027011095.1 Bacteroidales bacterium | reverse complement strand
TGGTACTATCTGTAAATGTACTTCCATAACAAGATTCTACCTTAAAAGCTATACCATCGGGATGGTAGTCGTTTTTAACCACATTTACCACAACTGTGTCGGCAAGCCCGATTGTTATTGTATCGTCAACTGCTACCGGAGCATGTTGTGCCACCAGATGCAATGAGGCGAAAATTACAAACAAAGAGAGTAAAAACTTTTTCATAACAGGATGTTTTTAAATTTATTATTGCGTTTCGACTAAAAGACGTAAAGGGTGAAAGATAAGTTGCCCGAAGGTGTAATAATGCCAATTATCCTGAATACTTCAGTCTTGGAGTTCAACTTGTAAAAGGTCAATATAAAATAGTTGTGAGTAATTATCATAAAAACATGCTATTTCACAATGGTAACAAAACCCTTCTGTGTTTTGCTGACGAGCCGGCCTTGTTTGTTGTAGGTTGTATAGTTTATTTTCCAAATATATGTTGAAGGCGGGCAGGTACTCCCTTTATAACTGCCGTCCCAGCCTTCTGAAAGATTTTCGGTGTAAAACAGCGTTGTTCCAAGACGGTTGTATATCCACATTTTATAACCGGTTAAAACATCGGAAACCACGGGTTTGAAGTTGTCGTTAAGCCCGTCGTTATTGGGAGTAAAGGCGTTGGGAACAGCAATCACCGGTTCTTTCATATAAACAAGAACGGAGTCGTAAACAGCGCATTGGTTGTTTTCCATTTTAACACGATAGATTCCCGGTTTTGATACTTCAAGATAGCGGTTTTCGGAATAGTTATTCCACAAATAGGAATCGGCTGTTCCCGGGTCAAGGGTTAAGGTACACTCGTAACAAAGCAGAGTGTCATTGGGCAATATGGATTGGGGATAGGGATCAATTGTTATGATTTTAACCGTTGTGTCGCTCAGGCCGCAATGATAGGCCGACAACGAAACCGTGTAAACAGCAGTGTCACCAAACAGGCGATTTACCTCAAACTTTTTTCCGTGGATAAAAGGGGTCTCCTCGCCGGGAGAAAAGCTCCAGAGCGTTGAGTCGATATTTTGATTGTGGTTAAAGGTTAACACGGAAGTG
Organism: Bacteroidales bacterium; assembly: GCA_027011095.1. Classification (GTDB taxonomy): domain Bacteria; phylum Bacteroidota; class Bacteroidia; order Bacteroidales; family F082; genus B16-G9. The sequence goes on along the minus strand of JALVAQ010000446.1, from coordinate 4,902 downwards.
TCGCCAAAGCAGGTTTTGTTTGCATCAAACGAAGCTTTGTAAAACCACGACTGCACAAAATTTGGTAATCCTTTGTAGCACTGCCCATGATTCAGCTTGAACCCCTTTTGTACATAATCGCATGCTTTGCCCTGTTTATCAGGGTTGTTGATAACATTTAAAAACGGGCTGTTTTCGCGCGCTATGTATATTTTGTTGTCGGGGGCAAGTTGCATGGCAAAATTATTGCCCGATGCTATCTCAACAGCGCTGTTGTCAATTTGCTCCGGAAAACGTAAATCAAACTGCCACAGTTTAAAACTTTTGCCTCCGGTGGTCATGTACAACCTGTTGCCATCGGGAGAAAACTCAAAACCAAAACAATAGGTGTCGGGGTTTTTCCTGTGTAAAAAGTACGGATTGGAAATGATACCGGTTTTATTGTCAAAATCACACACTTCGGCCAAAACATCACCATTGTTTAGGGGCATCACCAGCTTATCGCCTGCCGGAGATATTTTTAAATATCCGATGTCAGCCTTTACTCCCAATCCACCGGTACTGATAACCTGTTTGGTAATACTGTCGTTGGTAAGCAGGTAGGCAATGTATTGTAAATCCTGATTATGTATCACAATCCAATAATCGCGGCCATTGCAATGTTGAACGGCAGCTATTTTTTCAACCACCTCACTTACAAGGGGCTTGTTTAAAAGTGTTATTGCACCCAACCCGGCATTTAGCTTCATGTTTATCAAAGAATAGGTAAACCGCATTAGGGAATCGTGGTTGTTGATGGTAAACAGATAATAAACTGAATCGGAAAGCGGTTTTGGAATGATGATGCTGTTTTGATTGAGGTACTGACTGCCATATAACGAATCGCCGTTGGCCATGATGTTTCCCATCCGGTTAAAAACCTGCATACCGTTGGTATAAAACTGAAGCCTACCCTGCTTATCGCTAATGGCGGCACATCCGGCTTTGGCAATCATGTTTCCGTTATCCAACGAAACGGGTGTCCCACTATTAAAATCAACACCCGCCATATCGCCAAAATACCACACCATGGCCTGCGATTGCGAAAAGCTCATGCTGCTTACGGAAAGGAGCATTATGGTAAGGATAATTTTCAAGGGATTGTTTTTTGGTAAAATTAATAAAGTCTGAAACTAACTCCTAAATTTAAACCAAAAGTATTGAAACGCTCGTCAACCGGATAGGTTTTGTTAAAAACCGACCGCAAATTTTGTTTGTAACAGGGGGTTGCAATTAGCCACACCTTCTCACTTAACTGATAATAAAGCGTTACCGATGCAATATAATTAAACATGACGGTGTTTACATCGGTTACATCGGTAATGTTTTGATAGTTATTAAAATCAGGGACTTTAAAAACCGAACGATGAACAAATCCCACGGAAGCGCCCATGCTAAGCTCAACAACAAATTGGTTTGAGCTAAATCGGTATCCAACCGTTAAAGGAATTTCAAAATAGCTGATTTCGTTGTAGCCCGAGTGGTCTATTTTGTGTTCATCATACACCTTTACCCAGGTGCTATCAACATTTTTAACTATAGGTTTGCCAATAACAGGAGGGTCGTAAACCCACATCCAGGTTGTGTCGTAATTATAATAACTGTTGTCGGGGTTGTAAACATGGTTAATATGCTGATAATCGCGATATTGCCTGTAAACTGAATAAAGCAAGCCTGTTCCGATACTCCACTGTTTAAACTGATACTTAACCTCTGCACCTGCCGACCATCCTGTACTGCTTTGTTCGTGGTTGTTGCGGTAATCAAGATATTCGGCATCATACCCCGAAATTACCTGGTGGTTCAGTGCCGGACCGCCAAACATATCAATATAGAATCCGTTTTGTTTTGAATAGTGCATATTATGCGGGGTTATTCGATTTGCTCCAAACACAATACTGTCAGGTTGCGTTGTGAGAACTGTTTTGATTGTAAGTGCATCCAGCTGGGTTTGGTATGGTAGCTTGTGGACGGCCATAGGACTATCGGCCTTTTCAAGGTTATTAGCAGTATGGCTTTCTGAATCATTGAAGTCAAGGGTTTCTTTACCTGGGTTGGTAGTTTGTGTTGTGATGTTGTTTTTAGGTAATAGCGAATGGCTGGCGTCTCTCTTGCCGGTGACCGGCAGTTCGGTAACAGATAGATTGTTGTCAGGTTTTTGCATAGTCTTTTCTGCGATGGCATGTTTCCCTGTTAATTGAACCGGAGTTGATACCGAATTACCATAAAAAGCATAGCCTGTTAATCCTACAATTAAAACAATACCACCTATTATAAAAAACCATTTATAACGCATCCACAAAAGTACCACATAGAGTTTTCGCCACACGGAACCGCCGGCTTCGGCAGTCAGGTTGCTTAATCCGGCTTTATAAATATCGTCAATATATTTTAAATCATTTTTCATTTTCGGTTTTTATTCTTGCGTTATCAAATCAACAGCTACCAACGTATCTTTTTTAAACTCATTTCTGTAAACAGGTAGAGGCTGTGCTTTTGTAGCATTTTCCGGCAGTTCATTAAGCGATAACAACATTTTTTGCAGCTTTACTCTTGCCTTCATCAGCTGAGTTTTAGAGGTACTTTCGGAGATGCCTAATTTCAGGGCTATTTCCTTGTGGCTATATCCTTCAATGGCATAAAGGTTAAAAACAAGGCGGTATCCGGCCGGCAATTGCTGTATGGTTTTTAAAATATCCTTTGCAGCAAGGTTGTCTGAAATTTCATCGGACAGGTCGGTACTTTCGCCAATGTCATCAATATTTTCGTGGTAATAGTGTTTATGGTTTTTCCGGAAATTATCCACGGCCGTATTTACAATAATTCGTTTCATCCAGCCCTCAAACGAGCCGTTTCCCGAAAAGGAGCCGATACTTTTATAAATCTTCATCATTCCGATATGTAAAATATCTTCGGCTTCGGCTTTACTTTTTCCGTAGCGCATACAAATCCCTAACAAGCTGCTATGATAGGTTTTATATAGCAGCTTTTGGGCTTTTGTGCTGTTTTTTTTGCAGCGCCGGATAAGTTCCTTTTCAGTCATGTTTGCCGTTCTCATCAGGCAGACGAAAATATATTGATAAAAGTTGCCTGCCTTATATTTTTGATAAAGTTACAAAAAATAGCAGTATGCCGATGGTTCTAAAACCGGCTAACAATTTTGTATTACTTTTGATGTTAAATACAGAACGCATGCAACCTAAAGATAAACCGTTTCAGCTTATTCCCATAGGAATCATTGAAACACTGTTTGATAACAAAGAGTGGATACCACGGCAGGGGCGATACGACCCAACCGCCAAAGGAGTTGCAATTGTAAAGCCCGAATTTGAACAAGGGCTGGTGTCGTTGGAACAATGCAGCTATTGCTGGCTGTTGTTTTATTTCGACAGGAGTAAAACCTTTTCGTTGTTGCAGGTGCCTCCAAAGGACAATAAACCCCACGGCGTTTTTTCCATTCGCAGTCCCAAACGTCCCAATGCCATTGGTATGACGGTGGTAAAAATTGACAGGGTTGAAAATAACAAAATTTATTTTACCGGTGCCGATATGATAAACGGTACCCCGTTAATCGACATAAAACCCTATGTTGAAGAAATAGATTCCGTGCCCGGTGCAGGAAACGGATGGATGGATAAGTAGTAAAATATAAACTAAGAAACAGAAATCTGTTAATTTCTTCCTATTCAATTGAAATAGTATGAATTTTTCTTGCTTTTCGGCTAAATAAAATTCCTGTCCAACCGGTCAGGGGGGCGTGTAATCCGTGTAATCTGATGACTTTTATCATCGGATTACACGGATTTAACAGATTTATGTTCTTCTTAATGCCTTTGGCATCAAGAAGAACGGTTTAATAATAGACTTTAATAAAGTTCATTAACTACTTACAAACTCCAACACAGCATCGGTAATTTCCTTAAGCATGGTTTCATCCATTTCGGTGTGGATGGGCAACGACAGTACATGACTGCTAAGATGTTCCGTTACAGGAAAATCACCCTGCTTGTAACGCGGGTCTTGATAGGCTTTTTGAAGATGCAGCGGCACAGGATAATAAACCGCTGAAGCAATGCCTTTTTCAGCTAAATGTTTTTGTAACGCCTCACGGTTTACATCCCCCGAAAGAACCATGGTATATTGATGAAAAACGTGGGTGGTAAAACCGGCAGTTGCAGGTGTTGTAATTTTATCGGTACCGCTAAAAGCCTCATTATAAAAGGCTGCCGCCCTTTGGCGTGCGCGGGCATATTCATCCAAATGACCAAGCTTGATATTCAATATGGCAGCCTGAATGGTGTCGAGCCGCGAGTTGATACCAACCATATCGTGGTAGTAGCGCACTTTCATGCCATGATTTGCCAACACCCTTAATTTTTCAGCCAGTACATCATCGTTGGTAAAAGCAGCACCACCGTCACCATACGCTCCAAGGTTTTTTGACGGGAAAAACGATGTACAGCCAATATGGCCAAATGTTCCGATTTTTTTTGTGTTGCCGCTTTCGGGACAGGTAAAGTCGGCGCCAAGAGCCTGAGCCGTGTCTTCAACAATATAAAGATTGTGCTTTTGGGCAATCTTTAAAATGGCATGTATATTTGCCGACTGCCCAAACAGATGCACCGGAATAATGGCTTTGGTTTTTGGGGTTACGGCACGCTCCACCGCTTCCGGGTCGATGTTGTAGGTGTCGGGTAGCACATCAACCAACACGGGTGTTAATTTTAAAAGGGCAATCACCTCTGCCGTTGCAATAAAAGTAAACGATGTGGTAATAACCTCATCGCCGGGTTGTAAATCCAGAGCCATCAGCGCAAGCTGCAATGCATCAGTGCCATTGCCACAGGGAATTACATGCTTTACATTCAGGTAGCGCTCTAGGTG
>JALVAQ010000445.1 GCA_027011095.1 Bacteroidales bacterium | reverse complement strand
TCCTTCGAACAGCGGATAAGCGGTGTTGTAAATATCAACATGAGAGTCATCCTCCTGAAAGCTCATGGCAAAAGCCTTGTTGTATTTTAATGGTGTTTTGGTAACACTTAATGTGTCGGGATGTTGATTGAACAAAATAACCACCGAATCGACCTGTACGGGTTGTGGCGCCTGTGCAAGCAAGATGTTAGTGGCTGTAAATACCAGAAAGCCAGCTAACAGCAATCGATATAACCGGATTGATTTCATCGTTTATTCTTTCGGTATTGAAAATCATATATGGGCGGATAATTGTTATTTGTATTTGTTTTGCGAACTTTTCTTTCTTTACTAAAATAGGTTTTGTTGTTTTCGAAAAACTTATTGTTTTTTGCACCGAAACGCCAGCCAAGGGTGAACTCATGAGAGCCACCCGAATGGGCGTTGATACCACCTATGGGCACTTCGTAAGAGTAGTTAAATGCCAGGCCGCGTACCAGATTTCCTCCCAGGTTTACACCAACAGCGCCACCCGTTCGGTACAAAATACCTGTCCAAAAACGCTGAACGAAAATAAACATAACCGAAAGCTCGTAGTTAAGGGGTTCGGTTGTGGTTTTTCTAAACACCCCATAGGTTTGCATATCCCAATTTTTACTTAGGGTAAAAATATTGGACAGATGGAAAAGAAACTCTTGACGCATATTAAAACTAACGCCCTGCCCGTCTATTACTTCCTGTCGCGAAGCAAACAAGGTAGGAATTGAAAATCCGACATTCATTTTTCTCCAGCTATAATTTAGCCCGAAACCGGCATTAAACTTTGATGCCACCAGACTGGTTATGTCTTTAAAAAGGGGGTCGTTTGGGTCAACACCAATGGCATTGGTATAGTTAATAACGTTTTGATAGAAACTTCCCCAAACGGCAAAATGGATAAACTGATCGTTTTGAACTTTAAGCTTATAGGTATAGCTAAGGCTGGCTTTAAACCGGGATAGGATATCGGTATTATCAAGATACATTTCTCCTCCCAGCCACATTTTATGTTTATAAATGTTTCCGGAAGCATTAAACCGTGCGGTTTGCGGATGGCCGTCAATGCCAGTCCAGTCGGAGCGGTAGTTTAAAAAAACTTCCGAATAGCCTGTAACTCCTGCCATGGCGGGTGTAAGTGCATAAGGGTTAAACAGGTATTGTGTGGTTAACGGAAACTGTTGTGAAAACCCTGTAACACTCAACAGCAGCAGCAATAATATGATATGTATTCGTGTGCTTTTCATGTTATCGAACTATTGTTACAGGCCCGCGAAAGATGTTTCCGTTGGCATCTTCAATTACAAAATAATAGGTTGCCTGTGGCAGCGGGTTTCCTTTATAATATCCATCCCAGTCGTTTTGGTAATTGTCAGAAGAATACACGGCATTGCCAAAACGGTTGTAAACTGTAACTTTTATGGGGAATACAATATCGGTAGTGTTTACAGTCCAAACATCGTTAAAGCCATCGCTGTTGGGCGTAAAAAGGTTCATCACCTTTGATGTTGCAGGGCCGGGTCCCGGGCCGGGGCCGTTTTTTTCCAATGCAAAAAATGTTTTTGTAGTGGTACAACCTCCTTTGTATCCAATTACAGAGTAGGCTCCTTCTTGCGATATTTCGTAACTGATGCCTTTATGGTTGCCATTCCACACCACCGAATCGTAAATTCCAAAGTTTTGAACAATCATCACAACAGGATTGTCCTGTGTAAAATAAACAGTGTCGTTGTAACTAATTACCGTGCCATCATCCGATTTTAACTGTAACTCATCGGGTTGTGAAATAACAACCGTTTTGGTTGTTGAATCTTTACATCCGAAGCTGCTGGTTACCAATAATTGTACATTATAGCTTCCAACTTCCTGATAATAATGAGACGACTCAAAATAATTGCCCGTTGAACCATCGCCAAAATCCCAGTCCCATTGTGCAATCTCACCAACAGTTACTGTACTTGAATCGTGAAACAGAGTGGTTGTTCCCAAACAGGTGTTGTTAAAACTAAAGTCGGCCACCGGATTATCGGCCACCGGAACCGAATTGTAGGCTACATCCATTTTTCCTGAGAAATAAATCACCCTCAACCCCACCAAAATGTTGCCGGGAGTTTCAAAAACATATTTAACCGTATCTCCCGAAGCATCTTCAAATTCGCCGTCTTCGTTTAAGTCCCATTTAACGGCCACCACCGAATCGTTAGTTTGAATGCTGGCAATCAGTGTTGCGGTGTCGCCAAAACATACGCTATCCCAGGTAAAGTCAACAATACTTTCGTACGATACCTGTGTCACAAAATTTTTCCGAAGGGTACATTGATGAACGGTATAGTCTTTTGTTATATCCACCCAATAATTGTCAAATCCCTCATCCGGTGCCGGTACGATGGTTGCCGAATCGGTGCCTCCGTTGCTCCATAAATAGCTAACATCATCGTTTACACTCACCCATAGGGTATCGGTTGAGCCTGCTAAAATGGCGATAGTATCATTCTGCGAAGCGGTAATAACAGGCGTGTTATATACCGTTATTGTTGCTGTATCTCTCGCTGTTTTTCCGTCTTGTGTAACCACTTCTACCCAATAATCGGTGGTGGTTTCAGGTGTAACCGTAATGCTTTGTGTTACCGAATCGTTTGACCAAAGATACGACTGCATATTATCAGGTGCCGTTAATGTTACAGTATCTCCGGTACAAATGGTGTCGTCGGGAATGGTAAACTCATATTTACAAAAGTCGAAGTCAACCGAAGTACAGATTCCACACAGCATATCCTGATATTTTGCAACACTGTCGGGATTGGAAATCATACGTAAATAGTCGTACATTATTAAACAGTGCGCCGAATCGGGGTTTTGTTGCGCTTGTGAATACGCATTGTTAAACAATTGGTAAGGTGTTGGCGGGTTTCCTCCGTCCCATTGTAAGTTAATAAGCGCCGAATCGCTGTTGTATTTGTAATTGGTTTGATTGGCACCGGTAATATTTACACCTGTAATGTGCTCGTTGCTGGTTACAACAAGGGTAAGCGCATAATAACGGTAATCCATGGGCAGGTTATCGGCTGAAAATGTAATTTCGAGTTTATTGTTGTTAACGGTTTGAATAACATTAATCTTTTGTTTCAGATTAAGGTATTCAAAAACTTCCTTTGCCGATGCCACCCAAATGTTATCCAGTCCATCCCGGCCGTAAGCACTGGCAACCTGATTCATCTGCCCTTGAAAATCAGAAAATGAAATTTCGCCGGTTTTATCAAAACCACTACAGTAATAACTGCCAATTAAATGGTCGCCATTTTGACTTTGAGCGGCCAGTTGGCTGATGTCGTTAAACAGGTTAGAGGTTATGTGGCTTCGTTTTAATTCGAAATTATAAAATGAAGAAAAGTTTGACACATTAAAGGGGTTGGGAACCGCTGCTGCACTTTCGGAGTATATGGCAAGGTTTCCGGCTGTCTTGGCTACATTAATCTGACTTTGAGCATTGTTGGGAACAACATAAATGTCGGGATGATACTCCGGCTGACTAAAGGATTCGTTAAAGCGATAAGTCGAATAGCTAATGTTTCGGTTTACTTCATAATAATCGTCGGAGGAAGGAGGGGAGGTCATTCCCTGATTGGCCACATCAAAAAAAGCAGCCCACAATGTTTGTATATTCGACCAGGTTAAAATATCAGGGTCGGTATCATGCACATCAATTCCCTGCTGATTAAAGGAGTAAATATTGGTTCCCATCTTAAAAAAAACAGGGTTGTTAATAACGCCTGTGGTAAAAAAGAGACCCGGATACCCGCTAAATCCTCTAAAATAGTCATACACTTTTGAAAAAACGTCGATGTTGGCATTGTCCATTTGCAGGATAACGCCAAAGTCTTTATTGTATCTAAGGGGTGTTTTTATTACCTGCACCGAGGCGGAAGGATCATTGTCAAAAGCAATCGTAATTTTAATGTTTTCAAGGGGTTCCTGCTGTGCATAGCTTTTGAACCCCATTCCAAAAATTAGAATAAACAAAAGAAATTTTAAGCCTTTTATCTGACAATGCATTTTAAAATGTACGGTATAAAAAATAATATTATTGCAAAAGTAAAGATAAAATGATTTCACAAACAGAAGCTAATATTTTATACCTTTTTGTTAAGACTGTTTTATTTTGATGTTTTTACCACATAAGCACCCCAGCTCGCCATCGGGCCATATAATTTTTCTGCTACATCGCAGCTTAAAAAAAGAATTGAATCAATACTGCCCGGATCAAGGTCGTTAAGATGCCTGCCGGGAAGGGGTGTATCATCTACTACCACTAAAATATTATTCTGAATCGACAGAAGCTTCAAAAACGCCTGCTTCGGACTATAAAACTTTTTATTATTAAAGATTATTATAAAGCCTGATTTCAAATATTCATCAACTTTATTACTGTAAACTATTATATCAGTATCATACCTGTTTGAGTGGGTTTTTATTTTTCGTTCCATATTCCCACATATTATTTGTTGGTTGTTGGAGTAAGCTCTAAGTTCACTGATTATATTTTTTAACTCACCGGGTAATCCATCAATCATTTCTATTTGAAATGTTGTATTGATGCAATTGCGCCAATATTTTTCTCCGGTTTTCAGTTTGTGTAAAATCTCTTCATCGGGGTCGGTTTCATTAAAATTATAGGCTTCTGTCCCTTTTTCATTATTCTTGTAAAAGGAGAAAAGAAGTTTTTGATATCTGACATTGGGGCTGTTTGAATTAAAAACGATGTATCCAAAAAGTATTACTGCAGTTATGGCTATTAAAACATGAATCCGGCTTTTCGATTTTTCTTCCGGCGAAACGATTCCTGAATAAAATGCGTAGCCAAAAATAATTCCCGTAATAAAACCACCCAGGTGTGCTGCATTATCAACTATAGCATTCGTCAATCCTGAAGCAATAATGTATAAGGCATATACCAACATGCTGGGTAGAATAATTAATCGTGTTTTTTTACTTACCGTACTGGTTGTAACAAGCGATATATAAATGCCATACAACCCCAATATTGCTCCCGATGCCCCGACACCAATGACAGCAACGTTCAACCAAATACTTGTAATATTGGCTGCAATGCCCGAAATTAAATAGGCCAAGCCAAAACGAATCTTTCCTATAAGCGGCTCAAGCAAAATAGCGATAATTAAAAACGCGTACATATTGGCAAACAGATGAATAATACCACCATGAACAAAAAGAGCCGTAATTAGTCGCCAGTATTGTCCGTTTAGTGTCAGTAGTTTATAATTGCCACCCCACTTTATTAAATCATGTATTGAAGGCGAAAACAGGTTGGTTCCCGAAGCAACCATGGCAACAAATATTATAATATTTGCATAAAGTAAAAGAGGGGTAAAAAAGTATGTTTTTCCCGGAATAACAAGTTCCGATATTTTAAAATGGCGGCCGGACTCTATTAAATCTTCGTTTTTTTCGTGTTGTTTTATTTCATTTGCTATTTCCGCTTCAATCTCCTTAAGATTACCCGAAAAGGTTGGGCATATTTCTTCAAAGTCAGCGTGCTCTCCGGTTAAACTACAGATTATTCCCCGTTTTTTATCAAAAGCCTGATGTTTGCACCTGCTGCAAAAACGTAGTTGTTCTTTTCTGTTCATTTTAAATTTTAATGCTCCGGTAAAAATAACAAAAAAGGCGAAGAGCATGCTCCTCGCCTTTAATGCTTAATTATTTAAGACAATTAATGTTGTACAATAATTTTAGTAGTGGCACTTGTTTTGTCGGAGGTAACCACAACAAAGTAAATACCATCGGAAAGATTCTCAGTTGAAACACTAACGGCTGATGATGTGCTGTGATACTCACCAATTTTAACATTAAACCTGTTGAACAACTGCACTGTATAGTTATTGCCCGGCATATTTTTCGTACTGATGGTTGTTTCATTATTAGCCGGATTAGGATATGCTGTTAGCATCATTGGCCCTTCGATTTCAAAGTTAGCATCGCTAAAATCTTTAATGGTGTTATCCAAAGTGCTATAAATTTTAACTTTGTAATTGGTTCCTAACGTTTGAGAGACAGGAATAGTCCATACATAAGTTGATCCTGTAACATTTGAAGCAATGGTTGAGTTAAAACTTCCGCCTTTCCACAACTCAATGTTAACGGCTTCGGGCAAATCGTCTTCCCAGGTAATCCAATAGTCGTTACCTGCTGTCCACACTTCACCTCCGTTGGGCTGATTGATGGTTACGTATGTACCGGCAGATGCTGCTATGGTAAAGTTGGCATCACTAAAGTCCTTTAATGCTCCGTCAACGGTACTGTAAATTTTAACCTTATAATTAGAACCCGGTGTGGTTGCAGTCGGGATATCCCATGAGTATGTTGATCCCGTAACGTTTGAAGCTATGGTAGCATTAAACGAACCACCTTTCCATAACTCAATATTAACGGTTTCCTGAAAGTCATCATTCCACGATATCAGGTGCGAAGTGCCTCTGGCCCAGTTTTCCCCTCCGTTGGGTTGATAAACCACAACATAGGTACCGCTTGAAGCTGTAATATGAAATTTTGTATCGCTTTTGTCGTACAGATGGGTTGGGTCTAAAGTGCTCCGCACATAAATCCTATAGTTATTGGCAATTGTTTGGGTGGGGCTGATTGTCCACGAATAGGTTGAGCCTGTAACGTTGGTAGCAATGTCGCTAACTTTGGTATTGCCCTGATAAAGTTCAATATCAACCGGCTCCGATAAATCGTCGTTCCACGAAATAAGGTGAGTAGTTCCTCTGGCCCAGCTCTCGCCGCCATTGGGTTGAATAACTTCAACAAAGCTTCCTGCCGAGGCGTTGATGTGAAACCTTGAATTGCTTCGGTCGTACAGGTGCGTTGGGTCAAGTGTACTACGAACATAGATTTTGTAATTGTTTCCGGTGGTCATTGTTGGGTCAATGGTCCACCAGTAAGTTGAACCTGCAATATTAGTGGCAAGATCGGCAACTTTTGTATTTCCTTTATACAATTCAATGTTAACAGGTTCAGTAAGGTCATCATTCCACGAAATAAGGTGCGTAGTTCCTCTGGCCCAGTTTTCCCCTCCGTTGGGTTGATAAACTTCAACAAAGGTTCCTCCTGATGCGGTGATTCTAAAATGTCCGTTGGTTCTGTCGTATAGATGGGTCGGATCCAGGGTGCTGCGAACATAAACCCTGTAATTGTTGGCCACTGTTTGTGCGGGGTCAATGGTCCACGAAAAGGTGGAGCCTACAACATTTGTGGCGATATCGCCAACCTTTGTGCTTCCTTTATACAGCTCAATATTAACCGGCTCCGGAATATCATCATTCCAAGAAATGAGGTGCGTAGTCCCTCTGGCCCATTTCTCACCTCCATTGGGCTGATATACCTCCACAAAAGTACCGGCGGAAGCCGAAATTTTAAACCGCCCGCTTGTGGCGGGAGATGTTGTTGCATTGGGAACCGTTGATGAAACCCTGATTTTATAAATCTTTGAACTGTTTGCCAGTCCTGTGGGTACGGTCCAACTTAATGTACTTCCTGTTGTAGAAGCGGAAATAACTAAGTAGGGTGAATTATTTTTTAACAGTTCAACGGTTACAGGTGCTGATAAATTATCGTTCCACGAAATCAGGTAAGTGCTTCCTTCAGCCCAGGTTTCGTTTCCTGTTGGTTGTTCAAGGGTTATAAAACCTCCTGTCTGATCTACCAATTTAAATCGATGGGCACTTCTTGAATAATAGTTGTGAGCCAGATGGCTTCTGACTTTAATTTTGTAACGATGGCCAATGGGATAGCCGGTTGTGTTCCAATAATAGGTTGAGCCGGATACATCTGAAGCAATAAGCGAATAGGTTGAGCCGCCATTACTACTTACCAACACATCAACTCCGGAAGTAAAATTGTCAACCCATGATATAACATACGTACCACCAACTGTCCACTCAATGCCGGGATCGGTTGGTTGAAGAAGCGTGATGGAAGGCGTTTGTGCTTTTAGCTCCATGTTTGAAAACAGAAACAAAGCCACAAAGCTTAAACCGAGTGAATAAAATATTTTTTTCATGGCTGTAAAATTTAGATTATGCTATTATATTTTTCAAATACCATACCGATTTATATAAAAACATCCTAATCAATGTTTTAAGTATTATATATGAGGGTTATCACCTGTTTTGTTTCTGATTTTGACACAATTTGTACAAAAAAGAAACCGATTATAAACACATTGGTAATCAAATTATTGAAGCCTTTATTGATTTTTGAATAAATCAACCGGTATCGGCTTTTAGTGTTTATAATCGGTTCCCTGATAACTATAGGTTATCTACTCTGCTTGTTAATGTTGTATAATTACTTTTTTTGTAACTCTGGTTTTATCTGAAGTAGCTACCACAAAGTAAATACCATCTGCTAAGCCCATTGTTGACAAGGTAGTCGATTTTGAATTGGTTTGCAATTCGATAACCGGTTTGTTAAACCTGTTAAACAGTTGAAGGGTATAGCTATTGTTATCAAGCATGTTTTCCATATTAATGGTTACATGGTTGTCAGCAGGGTTAGGATACACGGACATCATAGTTTGTGGAACAATCTCAAAATAGCCATCGCTAAAGTCATGTAAGTTAAGGCTATCCAGCGTACTGTAAACTTCAACTTTATAATGAGTATTCGGATCCTGGGTAACAGGAATAGCCCATGAATAAGCTGAACCTAAAACATCGGTTGCGATATTGGAATCATAAACACCATTTTTCCATAATTCAATATTAACTCCCTCTGTAAAGTCGTCGTTCCACGAAATCCAATAGCTTGTACCGGCAGCCCAAACTTCGCCTCCGTTGGGTTCTAACACTTCAACAAAGGTACCGGTTGATGCAGTAATATTAAAGTTTCCATCACTATAATCGTGCAAGTGTAAGCTGTCTAATGTACTATAGATTTCAACTTTATAGTAATCAGTTGCTGTTGTTGAAGGTATATTCCAAACATAAGTTGAACCTAAAACATCTAAAGCAATTGTATCGGTAATGGTGGAACCGTGTTTTAAAACTATATTAACTCCTTCCGGAAAATCATCATTCCACGAAATAAGATGCGCTGTACCTCTTGCCCAGCTTTCACCGCCATTGGGTTGATATACTTCAACATATGTTCCGGTAGAAGCAGTAATGCTGAAAGTGCCACCATAATCATAAACATGGGTTGGGTCTAAAGTGCTTTTAACATAAATTCTATAGCTTCCTGTGGCCAATGAATTGTCAATGTTCCATACCCAGGTAGTCCCCACAACATTGGTGTCCAAAGTCGAATAGGTATGTAATGACATATTATATAACTGAATATATACCGGTTCAAAAATATCATCATTCCACGAAATTAAGTGAGCTGTTCCTCTTGCCCAACTTTCGCCGCCATTGGGTTGGTAAACTTCAACATAAGTACCGGTTGAAGCAGTAATTCTGAAATAACTGTTGCTACGGTCATACACGTGGGTTGGGTCTAAAGTGCTACGAACATAAATATAATAATAACCTGTTGTGGAGAGTGTATTATCAATATTCCAGTCCCAGGTGGTTCCCATAACATTGGTGTCCAAGGTTGTGTAAGTGTGTGTTGATGAATTATATAATTGAATATATACCGGTTCAAAAACATCATCGTTCCATGAAATTTTGTGAGTAGTTCCTCTGGCCCAATATTCACCGCCATTGGGCTGATAAACCTCAACGTAAGTTCCTGTTGAAGCAGTAATTTTGAAATAGCCGTTGCTTCGATCATATACTTGAGTAGGATCTAAAGTGCTGCGAACATATATTTGATAGTTGGTGGCAGCATCGGTTGTATCGCTAATTGTCCAATAATAAGTTGTTCCGGTAACGTTGGTGGCAAGATCGGTATATTTTGTGCCGCCTTTCCAAAGTTCGATATTGACAGGCTCGGTTAAATCATCGTTCCATGAAACAACATGAACAGTACCTCTGGCCCAGCTTTCGCCTCCATTGGGCTGATATACTTCAACATAGGTTGCTGAAGAAGCAATAATTTTAAAGCCGCTGCTTACTGCCGGGCTGGTGGTTGCTCCCGCAACTGTTGAAGAAACCCTGATTTTATAAATATAACCCGACGCAGCCAACCCTGTTGGAATAGTCCAGTAGATAGTGCTTCCTGTGGTGGAGGTAGCTAACGTATCAATGGGAGCATTATTTTTCAATAGCTCAACCATTACCGGGGCAGTAAGATTATCGTTCCACGAAATTAAATACTGATGGCTTTCCGACCATGTTTCTCCCCCGGTGGGTTGCTCCATAGTAATGGAGCCGTTGGTTTGGTCAACCAGTTTAAACGTATGCCCGCTTATATCGGAATAGCTGTTTGCAAGGGTGCTTTCTACTTTGATTTTATAATGGGTACCCAAAGCAAAGCCCGTGGTATTCCAATAATAAACCGACCCCAAAACATTTTTTTCAATGGTGTCGAAAGTAGCACCATTATCAGCTGTTAATAAAATATCTACTCCGTGAGGGAAATTATCAACCCACGAAATAACGTATGTACCACCTGCTGTCCATTCAATACCCGGGTCAGTGGGTTGAAGGAGTGTGATAGTAGGTGTTTGAGCCGAAAGCCGTAATCCTGCAAAGAGAAAAACAACTAAAGCTAATCCAAGTGAATAAAATTTTGCTTTCATGATCGAGAATGTTTATAAATACTTTTAATTTTCTATTTTACAATTGATAACTTCAAGGTTTTTACGTAATTATTTAAATTAAGTTTCAAAAAATAGACCCCGTTTTTTAATCCATCTGAAGAAACCTGAATGTAATGGGTACCCGGATTCATATAATTATTATCTAAACTTTTAACCTGTTTTCCGTTAAGGTCATAAAGCGTGGCCTTTACCAATGAGTATTCTTTTAGGTTAAACTTTAAATTGGTAACCGTACTAAAAGGGTTTGGATAGCAAACCACATCGGAAGCGTTGGTAATGTTTTCATCAACCCCAACTATCATCGATGAGTAGGCAGCATCACATAAATAACCGAGATAAACTTCTGTTTTTGCAGCATAACTATAAAACATTTCCAGCGGTGCCTCCTGGTTTTGCGTCCAGCCACCGCCATCCCAATAGTAGTAATTACCCGTTAAGGCATTGCCGTTGTCATCGTAAACATATTGTTTCATGTAATTGTTAACCCAATTGCCATTGTCCCAAAGAAAAGCTATTTCAGTTTCTGTGCCGCCGTAATCGCCGTAGCTGTATGTATGTTTCTCAAAATTAATCCAGTTATTGTTTAGCCATTCCTCACCAGTGCTTTCTTCAAGATAATCAAGGTCGTTGTAAGTATAGGCATAATTCAGGTTGTTAACCCAAACCGAATCATTCCAGATTTTATTTAAATCATTTGTTTTTTTATTGGCTTCATTGTAGGTGTTGGTATCTTTGGAAATATGAACCCAAACTCCGCTTTGCATTTCGTCATACGTTACCGTAATCATATTATTATTGGCATCGTACGTGTGTACATATTGTTGATCTTCGCGCCATGCTCCCGCCAACCAGACTTCTCCTAAAGCTGTTATAAGGTTGTTGGATGCATCGTATGTGTAAATTTCCTTGGTTAAATTAGCCCAATCGCCATCCGACCACATTTGAATAACATGCGACACAACTTTTCCTCCCGTGTTGTACATGTAAGTATCCATCTCGTTATATTTCCAAACATCATCTTCCCAGATTTCAGATAACGAACTTAAAAGGTTGTTTTCAGGCGAATAGGAATTGGTGGTTCTGCTTGAGGGAATCCAACTGTTGTTATCCCAAAAACTCCACACCGAGGTGAGTTTGTTTCCGGCTTCATCATAAGTACACTCCTGAAGGGTTGAATTTTCCCAACTGCCATTTTGTTCAACCTGAGTAATGGTTGTTAACCGATAACCCTGATCGGAATAAGTATAAATATACTTTTTTGGAGAGGCCGAAACGGAATAAACGGTGGCTGTATCAATTACAAATATTAAACCGTCTTCACGATTTGTTTTATTGTTTTTGCAATAATTTACCGGATCCAATGTATGCATAAAATCATGATAATATTGCATATATTTTCCGTTCGCACTATTTTGAAGCTGGTATTCGGTGTTATCAACACCGGCAACTGCATTTTGCCCATAAGCTATAAACACAGAAATCAATACTATTAACAATGTTTTGTAAGAAAGTAAATCCGCTTTAACGGATTGATAATTACCAATGTATGAATTTATTTTCATTTGTTAATGATTAAATGCTTGTTTCAAGACAATACAATAAGGCAAATATAGTAATATGGCATGTTTAAAACAAATTTATTTGCCTTATAACTCGTATAAATAAGCCTTTTACATAAGTTGATTTAGTTAGAAATAAGAAATTTTAACACGATTTTTAATCCATAAAGTTTTTGGGTAGCAACATTTGTGCTAATCTTATCATAACTTTGTCCCGAAAATTTTTCTTAGAAAATTATTGTCAAATGAAAAAGATATTGTTTTTAGCGGTAATTGTAATGTCTTCGTGGGCTGCCATGGCACAAGTAAAATTACCCCCTCCGGGACAAGGCCACGAACCTGTAAAGTCGAATCCGGAAGCAAAACCCCTTTCAATTAAAAAGACCAGTAAACACAGCAAAGAAGAAGTTTTAGCAGCCAATAATAAAAAACGCGCCTACAACCTGTTTAAAGAAGGGGTTAAGCATTATAACAACAAAAGCTACGAAAAAGCCATTGCTTCTTTTCGTGAGTCGGCATCGGTTTATCCGGCCAACGCAAAAGTATATTATAATCTTGGCAAGATATATCAAATGCAAGGCGACAATAATCTTGCAAAATCATATTATATGGATGCTGTAAAATATGACCCCAACGATTCGGCATCATTGGTTTCAATAGGCATCATTTATTTTAATCAGAATAATTTCCCCAAAGCGTTGGAATATTATAATAAAGCGCTTAAAGTTGCTCCGCATTACGGAATGGCCTATTACAATCGCGGGACAATTGTTGGTATGAACAAGCAATACGACAAAGCAGCAGACGACCTGACAAAAGCCATTAACTTAGGGTTTGAAACCGAAAAAGTTTATGTTAACCGGGGGCTTGCCTATTTTTATTCGAAGAAAACTGATAAAGCTTGTAAAGACTGGAAAAAGGCTGCTTCCATGGGTTCGGCTGACGGACAAAAAGCCTTTGATGCCTATTGTACAAAAAAATAATTTTTAAAAATACCTACTTTTGGTGATTCATTTATTTTGCCAGATTGGTTTCATTTGCAGTAAAATTTACAAATGAAAAAGCACTTACTTTTCTCTTTATTAGCTCTTTTTTCCGTTCAGCTTTTTGCTCAAATCGGAGGTATATCGGGCTCTAAGTTACGTTCTTATTGTGTGGACGTTGTTGACCATCATCATATTGAGTTTGAGCCGGCTTTTTATTACGGACAAAGTCGTTATAACTGGAACAATGACAAGGAGCTTCAAAGTAGTTTTCTCAGCCCTGACAGTGTAAACAGGTATTCCGGAGTAGGAATGCGGTTTACTTACGGATTGTTTGATAAGTTGGAAGTAGGGGTTTCTATCCCTTTGGATATGAAAACCGGTTTGTTTGGCGCAAGATACGTATTAATGCAGAATAAAGAGGTGGGACTGGCACTTATGGGAGGGATAAATATTCCCATGGGAGAAGGAAATTTTAACAGAGGTGTAAAAACTGAAGACAACACAACTCAGATAGGGATTGGTGGTGTATTTACTTATCAAAAAGGAGAAAAATTTTCGGTGGATGCGAATTTGGAATTTGACCGTTTTTTAAAGGAACCGACAAGCACCAAAACCGGAACCATTTATACAAGCGTTGATGCCGGATATTATGTTTTTAACCATCAGCTACAGTTAATTAGTGCCGTTGGATACGAACACAGCCACCTTGAAACAACTTTAAATCAATCGCGGTTGACCATTTATCCGGGGGCAACCATTGAAGGTAAAAATTTTATCATAGTACTTACTTTTCCCTTTGACGTTTACGGACGTAATGTTAATAAAACAACCGGGTTTTCTCTGGCGCTTACGCTTACTTTTGAGTAAACAACTTAATTGAAAACGCTAAGAAAAAATTTATTTTCTAAAATAGTTTAGTTTTACTTTTTCAAATTTAATAAGGCAAAATCCTTTTATCATGAAAAAGTATATCCTTTTATTAGTGTTGGTAACAGCTTTTGTAAGTACGCTGGCTGCCAAATCATTTATTCTCACTGCTCCCAACGGTAAAAATATCGTAACGGTAAACGTTGACAAAAAGGTTAGCTATCAGCTTGCTGTTGATGGAAAAAGTGTGATTGAACCCTCTTTTATTTCTCTGACGGTTGGTGATAAAATACTTGCTGTAAGCGGAAAATTTAAAAAGGCTGTTACAACTTCTCACAGTGGCATTCTTCGTCCGCTCGTCAAACAAAAATCAGCTGAAATTGTTGATGCATACAACGAACTGAAGCTGGTTTTTAAGGGATACGATATTTTGTTCAGAGCCTATGATGATGGGGTTGCCTGGCGATTCGTATTGCATCAAAAAGGGGAGGTAATTGTTAAAAACGAACAGGCGGAATTTAATTTTGCAGATGGTTACAACATTTGGTTTCCTGAAGAAAACAGTATGATGACTCACATGGAGAGGCTCTACCTGCATACTTCCATCGACTCCATTGATAAAGGAAGGTTTTCGAGCATTCCCGCTTTAATTGATGCCGGCGTTGCTAAAGTAGCCATTACAGAATCAGCACTTTACGACTACCCCGGTATGTATCTCCAATCGGAAGGAAACCATCGTTTTAAAGGGATCTTTCCGAAATACGCTTTGGAAGAGAAACCCGTTGACCTTTCGCAGCGTGGCGGCGACAGGAATATTCCGGTAACCAAAAGAGCAGATTTTATTGCCAGAACATCGGGACAACGAGCTTTGCCCTGGCGTGTTATCGCCATCGCTGAAAAGGATGGTGACTTAATTACCAATCAAATGGTGTTTAAACTGGCACCTGAACAAAAGCAGATAGATTTTAGCTGGGTAAAACCCGGAAAAGTTGCCTGGGACTGGTGGAATGCGCTCAATCTTTACGGGGTGGATTTTATATCGGGAATTAACACTAAAACCTACGAATATTATATCGACTTTGCATCGAAATACGGCATCAACTATATTATTCTTGACGAAGGTTGGTACGTGCTGGGCGACTTGATGAATGTGGTTCCCGATATTGATATGGAAGAAATTATTAGCTACGGTAAGAAAAAAAATGTAGGCATTATTTTATGGGTAATTTGGAAAACCCTTGACGACCAATGGGAGGATGCTTTTAACCAATTTGAAAAATGGGGTGTTAAAGGAATAAAGGTCGATTTTATGCAACGTGACGACCAATGGATGGTTGATTATTACTGGCGGGTTGCCCGGGAATCTGCCAAACGCCATTTGTTGGTTGATTTTCATGGAAGCTATAAGCCATCGGGGTTGCGGCGTGCCTACCCCAACGTTATCACAAGGGAAGGAGTTCACGGGCTTGAGCATAATAAATGGGGAAAGGAAGAAACACCGGGCCATGATGTAACAATTCCGTTTACACGTATGCTTGCCGGGCCAATGGATTATACCCCGGGTGCCATGGTAAATGCCACGAAAAATAATTTCAGAGCCATTTGGAGCCGTCCTATGAGTCAGGGAACACGCTGCCACCAGCTGGCCATGTACGTGGTTTACGAAAGTCCGCTGCAGATGCTGGCCGACAGCCCTTCGCACTATTACGACGAACCCGAAGCCATGGAATTTCTTTCAAAGGTGCCAACGGTTTGGGACGAAACCGTGGTGCTTGATGCAAAAGTGGGTGACTATGTTTTTGTTGCCCGCCGGAACGGAAAAGAGTGGTATATTGGCGGAATGACAAATTGGAATCGGCGTGAACTTGAAGTTGATTTTTCCTTTTTAAAACAAGGGAAGCACACCATAACCATTTGGCAGGATGGTGTTAATGCTGATAAATATGGCAACGATTTTAAGATGGTTACAAAAGAGGTATCGGCTTCCGATAAGATGAAAATTCATCTGGCACCGGGTGGTGGTTGGGCAGCACGAATTTATTAAAAAATTAAGCCATGGATATTAAAAACCATATAGCAAAAGTTTTTTCTTTCGGTAATGATGAATTACTGAAAGAGATTGTGTTATATGCTTCCGAAAAGCATTTTCCTGCCAACACCGAATTGGTTAAGGAGGGGCATTATTTAAAGGTGTTACCACTTGTGTTAAACGGTCTTGTTAAGGTTTTTACCAAGCATGAAGACAAAGAGCTTTTACTTTATTACATCACACAGGGCGAAACCTGTATTATGTCGTTTGCATCGGCAATAAATGATGAGCCAAGTCAGATTTACGCCATTACCGAAGAGGATACCCATGTTATTTTAGTTCCTGTTGACAAACTTAAACAGTGGGTAAAAACCTATCCTGAATTTAATACGTTACTTTTTAATCAGTACAACATCAGGTATCACGATTTAATGAGTACCATTCACATGGTATTGTTTAATAAGATGGAGCAACGGTTGTATAAATACCTTACTAAAAAAGCCGAACATATAAAAATCAAACATTTAAAAATATCTCACAAACAAATTGCTTCTGAACTGGGTACGGCAAGAGAAGTCGTTAGTCGTGTAATGAAAAAGCTTGAAACAGAAGGGTTTGTGAAACAGGAAGGGAATTCAATATTTGTTTTATAGTGGTGACTTATGTCACTGCATAGTAATTGTGCCAGCACTATTTTTGTGGCATCATTAAATTCAAAAAATAAATATTATGAAAAAAAATGTAGGATCAACCGACAAAGCAGTACGGATTATTTTGGCCATTATTATAGCCATACTTTACTTTACCAATGTTATTACCGGTACTTTGGGAATAGTGCTGCTTGTTTTTGCAGCAATATTATTACTTACCGCTTTTATTGGATTTTGCGCTCTTTATGCGCCGTTTGGAATTAGTACATGTCCACGTAAGAAATAAGTGAGTTAGTGTCAAGTCATGTATCTTTTGGCTGTGAGATTGCTTTGTCTTTTGATATTTATCGGAAGCAATCTCAATACGTTATTTTGAGTTTGACATGACTCCAGGCTTAAAAAGCAAGACAAAAGGTACTCCCCTTGTTTTCTATGCTTTCCACGGTAAGTACAGTTTTTAAAATTCGGGCGTATTCATTACAAAGAATTAGCCCCATTCCGGAGCTTTTTTCATTATTGGTTCCCGGCCGGTTAAAATCAAAATTCAAATCAAACACATGTTCTATCTTGCCTTTTGGTATTCCAATTCCGGTATCTGCAACACATAATTTAATTCTGTTGTTTTCTTTTTTCGAGAAAACCTTCACTTTGCCATTTGTTGGCGTAAACTTAACAGCATTACCAATGAGGTTTTGAAATATATGTGCCAAAATTCTTTTATCGGTTTGTAAAAACAGGTTTTGGGACACCTCTATTGTAAAATCTATTTTCTTTTCCTCAATTGAAGTGTGAAATAGTTTTGAGGTTTCAGTTAATACGTTGAAAATATTTTCATTTTGAAACAACGGTTTAATAAGCCCCTGTTGGCTCCTGCCCCAGGATAGCATATTTTCCAACAGCACATAAGTTTTTTCGGCACTATTTAACAAGGAGTTGATATACCTTTTTTTATCTTTGTCGGCCAATGAATCCCACGACTTATCCAATAAGTCCAACAAACCCAGCATCCCGTTAAAAGGGCCTTTTAAATCGTGGCCTATAATTGAAAAAAACTTGTTTTTACTTTTGTTCAATTCAATCAGTTTATCATTGTTTTTTTTGGATTGGACAAGTAGTTTCTTTCTCTTTTTACGTGTTTTTATTAATGCCAGCAACAAGATTATTAATACTATGGAAAAAAGAAGGCTGACCATTATTTCATAATTTTTTACTTTTAGTATTTTTTCATGTAGTATCTCTTTTTGTTTTAACAGCTCAAAATCTAACTTTCTTTCTGCAATATACTTTTCAATTTCGTAGGATATAATTTGATTTTTAGCTACTTGCATGTCAATAGTGTCATCAATAGATTCCAGCTTTTTAACATGTCGGAGTGCCTGTTTATAATTTCCTTTTTTCTCCTCTAATTCAGCGAATGCTTCAAGTGCATTTTTTTGATAAGAGAGTATCCCAAGACTGTCAGCAAGCCTCAGTCCTTTGTGTAAAAACTCATCTGCAATTTTTATTTTATTCTTTTTTAGATAGATAGTTCCCAGGTTAACTAAAACCGCTGCCCGTATATCATTTCGTTGCTCATAATATTTATTATTCATGGCTTTCTTATAGTAATATATGGCAGAATCATACGCCTGCTGTTCAATGAATATATTTCCCATATTTAGCAGGAAAGTTAATTTATAAAAATCACGAAAGCTGGGTGATGCCGACTCAACTGCTTTTCTGTTATAATAAACTGCGGAATCAAAATCAGGCTTAACCAAAATATATAGTTGTGCGAGATTGAGGTAAGTGGATGGTAAATTACCAAACCCTTGTAAACTATTATTTCGGGATACTACTTTAAAAAAATAATCACGAGATTTAGTAAAATTGTTAAGTTTAGAAAAGAGCATGCCGTAACCATTATAAATATATAGCAGTAAAGT
>JALVAQ010000444.1 GCA_027011095.1 Bacteroidales bacterium | reverse complement strand
AGGGGAAAAGTGGAGATGTTAAGCAGCGCGTTATCTGATTTACAAATAAAGTTGCGAACCCTGTTACCCGATGAAATTACGGTAACCCTTACCAACGAAGAACGCAACAAATTATTAAAAACCTTTAATCTTGC
The DNA here is from genome assembly GCA_027011095.1 of Bacteroidales bacterium. Classification (GTDB taxonomy): domain Bacteria; phylum Bacteroidota; class Bacteroidia; order Bacteroidales; family F082; genus B16-G9. Next base: position 1,469 of record JALVAQ010000444.1, on the reverse strand, counting down.
CCCGGGCGAAGAGCTGCATTTAAAAGAGCATACCGAATTTTTAGTTCCGTTTTCAAAAATAAAAGAGCGAATATTACTGGCCGACCTTGCTCCAAATTGGCTTGAGCTGTTAAAAGAGTTGGGATATGCCGTGTTTAAGCTCGAAATAATGCTAAGCAAGCTAAACGATGTAATCGAACAATATCAGGTGGGAAAATATTACTCAAAGGTTAAATACCTTGAGGCATTGCAAAGTTTGCAGGACAAAGAAACATCGTTTGAAGAGGTAATTACCGATTTTCGGGAGACTACAAAGCAAAGCCGAATCGTTATTGAAAATACCATAACAGCAGGTATAACAAGGTCGTTTAACAAGTCGATTGCCTTGTGTAACACCCCATACGGCTATAAGCGTGTTCCGGGTAGAAGTGCCGTGTCGAAAATGAAGAAAGCTGAAAAATCTATTTTGCAATTTGAACAAGTATGGATTAAAAACCGGCAGATTATTGCCAATTCAAGAGTTGTATCGTTGCAATTGCTGGCTCTCAAACTACGGTTACGGCACCTGCTTATCAACGATATAAATACTTTTAATGAAAAGTTTGATAACTTCCATCGCAAGGTTTTGGAAAAGTTGAAAAAAGAGCTAAAAAGCTACCTTGAGCAGATTGAATCCCCTACCCCTCTAACGGTTAGAATTCCTGAAAACTTTGAAGATGTGCTCCATAACATTTACAACAACGACAAAGTTCTGGTTAACAAATTTCTTGAAGGATTCCCAAATCGTATTGTGCTTTTTAACGATGCCAAATTTCAGGATTACAAAACCCACCAGTTAGACCTTGACGAAAACATGGTTATCGACCTTTCGAAGCTGCTTAACCATATTGTTAACAACGATTTACTAACATCGCTCGAAAAGCTTTACCTCTCCATGAGCAAACAGCTTCAAAACCAAATTGACGAAATAAACAATTTAATCGAACCCTTTAAAACCGGACAACCCGTTAACGGAAAAAGCAAAATACTTGCAGGACAGATAAGCGAAAAATTAAAAGCTCTGGATGAGTTAATTAAAAAGACAAACCTTTTGCGAGAAAATACCGAGCTAAGTATCAACGAGCGGCTCAATGCTACCTGGGATAAGCTTTCGCTGTCAACCCTTTCTATCCAAAACGAGATGCTTAGCTATTACATACGAGAAGAGAAAAGTGCAGAAAGAAAAGATGTACTGTCGAAACTGTTGAAAAAACTATCGGCTAATAAAACATCTTAGCCACCTTTTTACGGTTACCATTTATAACCTGCCCGTCAACAACAACCTGCGAGCCTTTTTCGATTAAGTAGTTGGTTTTATTCTTTTCAAGGGTAACATTTGTCAGATTCATTTTAGCCGGGCCGTATTCAGGTTTTTTTTGCAATAACACAACACCGTAATTACAATTGGAAACCTTGGCGTTTTTTACCGTTAGCACCGATAAGTCTTTCGA
>JALVAQ010000443.1 GCA_027011095.1 Bacteroidales bacterium | reverse complement strand
TATTAAAATAATTCAAGTATGTAATCATTTGCCCAACATCTTTATGCTCAACCTCATTTACCTTTAAATCTATCAAAACAAAACATTTTAAGATATAATTATAAAAAACCAAATCTACAAAGTTATGCTTGTTGGCTAATGTAATTCTATATTGTCTTCCTACGAATGCAAATCCTTTTCCAAGCTCCAATAGAAATTGCTGCAGGTTATCCAATAATTTTGTCTCCAATTGAGTCTCTGTTAATATTTGGTTTTGAGGCACACCCAAAAACTCAAAAACATAAGGTTCTTTAAGTAAGTCGTTTTCGGTTTTAGAAGCATATCCTTTTTTCGCTAATTCAAGAATCTGTGATTTATTTTTACTTAAAGCAATTCGTTGAAATAATCCTGTTTCCCAATTTGACAGAATTAATTCATCATTAATAGCTTTGAAAGCTCGTTTTTTAGCTTTAATAAAGTTATTACTAATCTTTTCTACTAGTTCCTTATAATCACTATTTATAAATTTTTCTATCATAGTCTTTTATAATAAGTATGACACTGTCACACCTTTTTGTTTTTCTTTCTTTTAGCAAAAGTAAAAGCTTTTAAATGATTATTTACTACTAATCAATTTTTCTATACTTATTCAACACAATATCCTTAAAAATTAAACCGAACGCTGATATTAAAACTCCTCCCCGGCTCATAATATAAACTTGATGTGTCCATATTCTTATATGGACGGCTAAGATGCTCAACATAATTAACATTAAAAATATTGGTTACGGCAGCGTTAACATCAAGAAATTTCCACGGCGAATAGCTCATATAAAGATTAAACACGGTGTATCCGGGTGTAGAGGTTTCGTTAAAACTTGTTGAAACCCTGTTTTGATCAGCAGCAATTTGAGCATTTAACACCGCCTGAAAATTCGATACAGAATAACTTAGCCCGGTATTAATTGTAAAGGGCGGAATTTCAGGCAAGGGTTCATCCAGAGTCAGATTTTGTGCGTAAGTATAGGCTGCTCCAAGCTTGTAATTAAAATACTTTAAAAACTTTACACCAAAACCGGCTTCAAATCCACTCATAAAAGCATCATCAATATTTGTAAACTGCTTGGTAAATTTTGGCGGTTTACAGGGCATGAATTTTCGGGGAATGGTGGTATCAACCACTGCAGAAATATAATTTTTCAGACGTGAATAAAACACATCGGTATAAAAAGTAAATGTCTCTCCGCTTTTTTCAATTTTCAAATCGGTCTGGTAATTGGTTTCGGGTTTGAGGTTTGGATTACCAATATATTCATAAGCATCCATACCAACCGACAAATGATTGATAAACAATTCGGTAAGATCAGGTGTTCGCTGTGCCGTGGCGATGGCCCATTGCAAACGGAAACCGCTACCCAAATCTTTGGTAAGAACAGAGTTAAAGGCAGGACTTATTCTGTTTTCAGGTTTTATGTTGCCACCGTATAATTCCTTAAAATCCTGCTCCGGGTCTTTAATATCAAACGAAACAAAATCAACACGCAGGCCCAACTGCCAGGTAAAGCTTTCCGACAGCTGCCATCTGTTTTCGGCAAACAGTCCCAAATCCTGCTTACTTGAGTTTTGCCAAACCTTATCAACAAAACTTTTTGGCGTGTCGAAAATAACCGGAGGATCAGCACACATATTTACATAAACCTCCCTGTTTCTTACCCCGTCTTTCCTTATGTACTGATAATCGGCACCGGCATATAATACACTATTCATTCCTGTTTTAACACCGGTTTCAAACCTACCACCAAAATTTTTGGCTTCAACGGGTGTTAAGGCATGGGTAGCCCTATAACTTGGCCTGTATTCGTTGGTCATTAAATGATCGATAAACGAAGCATAGGCCTTCACCTTAAGCGAAAGTAGCTGTTTCGAAATATTGCTTGCCGCATAATCAACCGAAGCAATGGTACTGTTATCCTTAATGGCATCCATGGGCAATCCGGGATAAAGCACATCGCGTGCAAAGCTCTGACGGACATTTAACTGGACACGCTGGTTTTTAGCAATATTGTATCCCAGTTTAGCGGTATATCCGGATCTTCTAAACGAAGAAGCAATGGTGTCGCCGTTTCCGCTTTTATAGTTACCATAATCTTTATATCCTGCATCAAGTGCAAAATCCCATTTCTTGTTTACAATTTGGGCATAAACATTGGCAAAATAGTTGCCACCGTTACTTTGATACCCTGCTTCGGCATACCCGGAGGCTTTGTGTCCGTTTTTTTCTTCCGGACGTTTGCTGATAACATTCACAATGCCGCCAAACACCGGGCCAAACCGAACGCTGTAAGGGCCTTTTATTACCTCCACTTTTTCTATCTCCTCAATGGAAATTTGTGAAATAGCGGGATCCATCCGGTTGGGGCATGCGTTAGTACTGTGTACACCACCATCAAACTGAACATTTAGCTGCTCAAATTTATACCCTCGCAACACCGGCTCCATGGCGTAGTTACCTTTTTTTACCACACTAAAGCCGGGAGTAAACTTAAAAATTTCACCACCATCGTGGGGATTTAACAAATGAATAGTTTCACCATAAACAGGCGTTTCCACACCATTTTTCACTTTTTTTGCGGTAATCAGAATTTCTTCAATGTTAAGCGTATCAGGTTCGACAGCCCACGCCATAACAGGAAGTAAAACCATTACCAATAATATATATCTGTATTTCATATTTTATTCTTAATTTATTTTAATTTTATTTTACGAAAAGAAAGGTTCCGTCAAATAACGAAACAACAGCCAATCAGTCATTCTCCTGTTATTTTCCGAATAAAATTTTCGGACGCATCAATATGCTTTAATAAGATACCCTTTTAACAGGTATCCAATAATAAAACAGCAAAACCAATTGTATCCTGACACAATTATAAACCTGTCAGAAAAATGGCTGATTGACTGTAATAAAAAATAAATTAAGCTTTTGGCGGGGGAATACCCGGAGGAATAAAACGCCCGTGCCAGACCGTGGAATATGGTTTATAACTAAATGGCACAGAGGTTATCTCAAGATGTAACGAAATATCATTAACAAGATAAACAAAGTTGTTTACCTCCTTTTGAGGCTTGGGAGGTGGCGGAATTTTAGCGGGAATAATATCGGAGGTACGCTTAACAAGTGCATTTAAGTAATTGAGGTCGCTTACCACAGAACCATTGTTACTTTCGGTTGGGTCGGCATTAAAAAAGGTGGCATGGTTAATCTCGATATAGTAATGTAACGCCGGATAATTGGGCATGACAAGCATGGCAATTATCATCATTACAAAACCGGGTATAAGCAACCTCCTTTTCATAAAGCAAATATACTATAAAAAAATAAATCAGGTAAGAAAGTACCTAAATAAATGGCTAAATATTATTTTGATATGCTAAAGGTTTTATTGGCCGTTATCTTCGTCATCAACCCAATGATACATTGGGGAATCATCTTCCAAAACAAACTTGGGAGATGAAAAGGGAGCCAATCGCTCCAGAAAGTCCAACACGGCAAGAATAGGCGCACCAAAAAAGAATTTTACATTTCGGTTGAAATCCCAAATATGTTCAGTATAGGAATATAGTTTGTATGGTGTGTCGCCAATGTTATCACCATTACGATCGAAACCTGCATAATCGTCCCAGTAATTATTATCCCACTTATTTAAATTGGCAGTGGTTACTTCGGGGTATACCTGTGTGAGATTATTGTGAAAATAGTTGTGTTTAAACAGATTACCCTCCTGGTTGGTGTGAAAAAAAACACCTGTCCCGCAAAAGGCAATTTCGTTGTTGGATATTGTATTTTTTTGTTCCAAAACATAGGGAGATGTGTCCACATGAATACCTTCGATACAGTAAATAAACTTATTGTTGAGGATTTGGTTACTTGATGTCTCTTTCATCCCCAAAGCCATACCACTACCAATGTGATTTCCCCTGATATAATTACCCGTTAATATAGTTCGCTCGCTGTACATTAAAAATACACCTACCGAGTTGTTTAACAACAGATTATTCTGCACTCGATTATTATGTGAGTACATAAAATGAAGTCCGTAGCGATTTCCAATTCCTTTGTTATCCTGAAACAGATTATCGCCCGAATACCAAACTACCATGTCGCGCACATTGTGCCAGTAATTACCAATTACCTGATTTCTTTTGGAATACCACAAACGTATGGCATCGCCTTTAATGGCCTGCGAACGTTCCATCAGCGAGGATATATCATTATGAATTACCTTATTAAAATTGCACTGCCAAATATCAATTCCAAACAAACACTCTTTAATACGACAGTTTTCCACAACATTATAATTACCTCTTATCCTTACACCTGCATCCAACTTGTCAAACGAGCCACCTGAATTTTTTAGAATCATATTCTTTACCTGAACACTATCGCCGTTGATAAAGAGGACAGACCGCTTTTGTTGGCCATCAACAATGGCTTTTCCACGTCCATCAATAACAATTCCATCGGTTGAAATATAAACAGGCCCCAAATAAACAGCCTCTTTTAAAAGAATGGTATCACCCGGCTCGGCAGCATCAACAATAGGCTGTAAGGCTATGGTATCGTAATGTGCTTGGTTTTCCGACATGGGATAGTAATTGCCATAATCACCTCCTTCTTCCACCGCACTTTCCTGTGAAAACAGTGCGTTTTGAAACAGAAATAAAATCAAAAAGGCCATAAAAAAAGAACGGACAGTTTTTTTCCTCACATAAAAAATGCTTCGAAAAAAGCCCATCCGTCCTCTTAATAAAATCATTGTTGCTTGTAATTTACGAATTGCTTTTTAAGCTGTTCTTCTTCATTATTATTGCAATGACCAATAGCACTAACACAAGCAAGGCAACAAAGAAACCTGCGTAAGGATATGATTGTGTTGTAAATTGTGCTACTTTTCCTTCGCCAAAAACAGTAGGCATAAAGGGTTTAATACCCTTAAAGGCACCCCCTCCATGCATCGACAAATGGTGTCCATACCAATATAAGTAATAAATGTAAACACCAAGAAAATAAATAGGAGTTAAAGCTGCAATAATTGCCGCCCAAAAACATTTACGTTTGGGGGTAAACATAAACAACAAAACCAATAGCACAAACACACCAAAAATATAGGGTGACCAATGCATCAGTTTGTCAAGAAACATCAACGGCTTAGGTGTAACATTGAGCCTGATAGGTTCGTTTGTTTTAGGATCAAGAATTTCGTGCCCCTGCGCATCCTTTTTAGTGTCAAATACATAATAAATGGGGTACTCTCTGGTTTTATCGGCATTAACACCGGGAACAATGTGATACATACCAATAAAATGGTTAATGGCATTCATCTCCCTTAAACAATCAGCACCTTCCTGACCCTGAGCCAGCTCAGAACGCTCTTTTTCTCCAACACAGCCATTGTAAACCCCGTTAAATTTAAAATCAATACGTATTCCCTTGGGGTACATTGATTTAGGGTATTGAATACTTTGCAAAGCAACGTGCCACATGGGTAGAAAATATACCACTATAATTAAAATGGCAGCAATACCGGCAAGGGTTTGGTAACCCAGCTTGTTGTTTTTCATGATAATTTGTTTTTTGATTAAAAGTACACCTCAGTCAACTAATCAGCTTTACTTTTTAGCAGTAACGCCGGCAGTCTTCAGCATATAGGCAACAGCATCATACAAATCCTGATCGGAACAAGAGGAGCAGGTACCTTTGGGAGGCATCACACCGTGTTTTCCGGTGAAACCGTTAATGGCATCATGATGCAGGGTGTTCATGTCTTTTTGGGCAATCTCTTCCCAACGGGCTTTATCCTTTAAAGCAGGAGCACCGGCAACACCTGTCATGTGGCAGGCTACGCAAACTTTACCATACACAGCTTTACCATTTTCGATATTGGCGGTAAAACTTTTTTGCTGTTGTTTTTCAGCTTTTTTCTCAACTTTTGTTGTTGAAGTTGATTCACTACTATTTTTATTGGCACTACCACCACATGATGAAAGC
>JALVAQ010000442.1 GCA_027011095.1 Bacteroidales bacterium | reverse complement strand
AACATTGTTGTCGGGTAGTCCGCCCAAAATTCGCCAATAGTCAGCATTTTGAGCTTTTTGTAAAACAATTTCAAAGTCTAAGGGAATGCTGTTTCTCGATGAATCATTTTTCCAGATGTAGTTGGCACCGGCGGCAGCAAACAGCCGGGCCATATAGCTTTTTCCGCCCGGAACAAACCACTGGCCGTTAAAATATTTTCCCGAAAAAACGGTGGGATTTTTATGGGCTGAGGCAACTGTTTTTTCAAGTTGTTGATATTCGGTTTCGATGGCTGCAAAGATGCTGTCTGCTTTGGTTTGCTGTCCCATAAAGGCCGCAGTAAATTTAATCCATTCGGCCCGGCCCAACGGACTGTCTTCCATAAAATCGAAAAACGGAATGGTCGCTATTTTTCCTTTCACGGGTAGCGACTGTCCCTGTTGATAGGGTGAAAAAAAGATGGCCTGCGGGTTGAGCATGATGGTCTTCTCGGTAAAAAGTTGCCCGCGGGCAGAAACCTCTTCGATTGCTCCGGAAGCCATTAGCTTTTTTACCTCTCTATTCTGTATATATTTTGCATCGGCTATACCTGCAACACTTTTTAGCAACTTTAGTTTGTAAATTGCATTGAGCTGCGTTGACGAAAGCAATGCTACTCTGGTAAGTGGAAACGGCAGGACATTTTTTAACGATTGAAACCGCTTATATTTTGAGCTGTCAACCAAATAAAAAACGGCAGCGGCAACAGTGTCGGAAAACGGGCTGTGAACAACCACCTTGCGTATGCCATCGGTTTTGTAAACATCAAAAAGGGTTGCATAGCGAATGGTTGAAACAAGAGATTTCCCATTAAAATATTGCTCGGGCGAAAGGGTTTGTTTGTCGCCGGAGCAGCCGTACAATAGTAAAATTATCGGCAAGAGCAACGATGTAAGCTGTTTTAACTTATTCATTGTCAAAATCGTTTCGCTCCAGCAGAAGGATGGAATTTTGCGGGACAATAAAATACTTTTCGCCCTGATACTGTATCTCTACGGCACCTTTTTTAAGAAAAATAGCCAAGTCGCCTATTTTAGTTTGCAACGGGATATAATTGACAGCATCTTCCTTTTTTTTCCAGGGTTCGTCAAACTCTTCCGAAGGCAATGGTATGGGATATCCCGGGCCAACCTTAACCACATAGCCGCTTTGTATTTCCTCCTTTTCTTTGTACCCCGGAGGTAGGAACAAGCCTCCTTTTGACTGATTTACAGCAGATTTAGGTTTTATTAAAACCCTGTCGCCCACCACTATTAAATTTTCCAGACTGTTTGTGTTCATCCTTTAAACTTTTTGCCAAAAATAATCATTCTCAGCGTTAGTTAACAACTTACTTTATTGTTTGCGGCAGGGATGGGAGTGGCAGGGCTAATTCCTATTTTGATGTGATAGCGATTTTGTTAAGCTAAAAAAACTTTACCTGTTTTTTTCAACAACTCTTTACCAAAGTCCCGAAGGGATGCTATTTGAATAGCACCGGGTGAAGCCCGGTGGATACAATAAAAATACGGAAAGCCCCCGAAGCGGGGCGTTACCATGGCAGGTTAAAGCAAATATTTCTCGTTAAATTCAATATGATGCTCATGTA
>JALVAQ010000441.1 GCA_027011095.1 Bacteroidales bacterium | reverse complement strand
CCAGGTATCTATTTTTACAGGCTCGTGATTAACGGTAATATTGTTAAAACCGGAAAATGGGTTAAGCAGTAAATTAAAATTGTTTAGCTTTGCTTCTACTGCTTTGCAGAAGAAACAAATAACCAATATGAAAAAATTTTTACCTGCGCTCATTATTTTATTACTTATCGCCTCCGGCAATCCGGCAAAGGCACAATTTTTTATCGTCGGGCAGGATCCGGCATCCGTTAAGTGGAAGCAAATAACCACCCCCGACTTTAAAATTATCTTTCCGCAAGGCTATCAAAAAAATGCCCTGCTGTATGCCAATACGCTGGAGTTTACGCACAGTACTACTTTAAGGCCTTACTTTACAAAATCTCAAAAGCCCTTTACCATTGTGCTTCACACCAAAAGCACCTGGTCGAACGCCATGGTTTTTCCGGCTCCTTTGCATGGCGATTTTTTTGAAACCCCCGAACAAACCACCTATCCTCAAATTTGGCAGCACCAGCTGTCGCTGCATGAGTACCGTCACTATGCCCAGATGCGAAAGATGTATCAGGGTGTTGGAAAGGGGTTGAGTTATGTTTTCGGACAGGCAGGCCCCATGGCGCTTTTCGGCGCTTTTATTCCCATGTGGTTTGTTGAAGGCGATGCCGTTTACAACGAAACTATCCACAGCAAAAGCGGCAGAGGCAGGATTCCTTTATTTACCATGGATTTAAAGGCGCAGGTAGTTGAAAAAAAGATTTACCCTTACGACAAGGCCATACTCGGCTCCTATCGTATTTACGTTCCCGATTATTACACACTGGGCTATCAGCTGGTTTTGTATGGTGCCGAAAACTACGGCTACAATATGTGGAACCTCGCCATGGATCGCGTTGCCCGCCGCCCCTACCTGCTAAAACCCTTTGTAAACGGATTAAAAACCTATACGGGGCTTCGTAAGGTAAAATATTATCATAAAGTGTTGGATACTTTGCAAACACAGTGGAAATCGGAACTGTCTGCCAAACAGCTTACACACCCAAAGCATATTGTTCCCAAAAAACCTTTACATGGCTTTACAAGCTATCGGTTTCCCACCCGTCTGTCCGATGGAAGCATTGTTGCCGAAAAAACCGGTATTGATGATATTAACCGGTTTGTGAGGCTTTGGCCCGATGGAAAAGAAGATGTTTTGTTTACTCCCGGATTTGATTATGCTGAGTCGCTAAGTGCCAACGACAGCCTGCTATGCTGGAACGAAAAACAATACGACGTGCGTTGGAGTAACCGCGATTATTCCATCGTTAAACTGTATAACTTTAAAACAAAGAAATTAAAAACACTCACCCTTAAAACCAGGCTTTTTGCCCCATCGTTATCGCCCGATGCCACTAAAATAGTCGCTTCGGAAGTTACACCTGAAGGTAAAAACCGGTTACAGATTTTAGATGCTTCAACAGGAGAAACCGTTCAAACATTTTCAACGCCCGACAACCTGTTTTTTATGACTCCCCGATGGAGCACCGATGGCAAGTCGGTGGTAGTCACGGTTCTTGGCAAAAGCGGAAAATCAATCATTTTGTACAAACCTTCCGATGGAAGCTACCGTTTTTTACTGCCCTTTGGTTTTGCCGAAATAAACCGTCCCTGTAAAACCGGCAACCATGTTTTTTACATGGGAACCTATCAGGGTACCAACAACCTTTACAGTATTAATCTTACAACCGGACAGACACATCGGTTAACCTCGGTAAAATATGGAGCCGACAGCCCCTCCTTAACCCAAAACGGAGCGTTGTTGTTTTCCGATTATACTGCCAACGGATACCGGGTTGCGCTGTTGGATTCGGGTTCAATCCACCCTGAAAAAGTTACCGGCTTAAAACCTTACCGCTATCCGGTTGACAAAGCTGTTTCCGACACCACTTTTGTGTTGGAAAATACAACAGTGCCCGACAGCAGCTATAAAATTTCGGATTACAGCAAATTAAAGCATCTGTTCAACATTCATTCGTGGGGTCCCATGGTGGTTGATGTTAATACTTACGAGCCTGTACCGAATCTGTTTTTATCTTCGCAAAACATGCTAGGAACCTCGGTTTCAACACTGGGTTACTATTACAATATTAACGATGAAACCGGAAAAACCAAATTTACTTTTGATTATTACGGTTGGTATCCGGTAATCGGCTTTTCGGCTGATTATGGCAGAAGAAGGTTTGCCTATACCGATAGCACCGGCAATCCGCAGTTGGTTCGCTGGCACGAAACCAATTTGAAATTAAATATTTCGGTACCCTTGCGTTTTATTAAAAGCAAGTGGATTTCGGGACTTACACCCAAGATTTCTGTGGGACAACGGTTTATGACTCCTGATAAAGGCCAAAGTTTCACATTTAAAGAGCCGCGGATGACCTTTTTATCCTATTCGCTTTACGGCTATCGCAATTTAAAGAGAAGCCGGCGTGATATTTACAGTAAATGGTCGCAGTTTATCTATGCCGTTTACAGCCACACACCTTTCTCATCCAATCCTTCAGGCATCGGCTATGTTTCGGGGGCATTGACTTTTCCGGGTATTCTGCGACATCACGGCGTACGAATATTTTTATCTCAACAATGGAAAAAAACAGGGCTTTATCCCTATGGCGATTACAGTTCGGTTCCAAGGGGCTATTCAGGCCTTCGCATTCAAAATATGATGCTTTTAAAAGTAGATTACGCTTTCCCCATTGCTTATCCCGACTGGGATTTGCAATCTGCCGCTTATTTAACCCGCTTATACGCCCATCTGTTTTTTGATTATTCCGATTACACCCAACCCGGCTATTCCGGGTTTGATCATATCGGCAGCGGCGGTGTTGAGCTTTACACTAACTGGCACTTTTTAAGTCTTCCCGTTGAGGTAACCCTCGGATTTAGGGGCAGCATTACTTTTGGCGGTACTTTTGTACCGGAGTTTTTGTTTTCATTTAGTTTGTAATGGGTTGGATTGTTTTATTGAAGCATTGTTTTAATGAAGCATTGTTTTATTGAAACACAACGATTTAGCTACGAATATTCAAATGTATTGAATGTATTAATTGAACGAACGAGACTATCTTTTTAGTTCCAAACCTCTTATAGTGTATAGCGGTGTTACCAATTACTTTTATCTCATTAACCGATAATCATTAATCAAAATATTTGGAGATAAACTTAGTCTATCCGTTAATTTTCGAATCATTTCAACGGTCAATTTACGTTTGCGATTAAGAATCTCGGAAACCCTGCTTTTTCCACCAATTTCATTTACCAGATCAACTTGTTTAAGTTGCATTTCCTCCATTCTGATTTTTATTGCTTCGATTGGGTCAGGTGCTTCAATTGAATAGTGTTTTTTTTCATAATCATCAATCATTAATCCCAGAATATCAGCCTCGTCACTTTCTTGCGTTCCAATCTCTGCGTCAAAGATTATTTCAAGTCTTTTTAATGCTGCTTGATAATCACTTTCTGTTTTAATCGGTTTTATATTCATATCTTTAAATTTTAAATCGTGTTTGCATCAATTTTATCATACTCATTATGGGAACTTTTTTTGAAAAGTTCAGGAGTAATGGACAAAATTGAGGCTAATTTTGCCAAGGTTCATTAGTATTACTGTCAACTCCCAGCAACCATTACTCCATCTCCCCATTGAAAATTTTCATCCCGTCCGCTGCCAGTTTATTAATGGTTGGGTTTAGCATAAAATAGGAAACATGCCATTGAAAGCCGAATTGTGTGCTTATCTCCTGCTCTAGCGTTACCGCTGCCAGCGAGTCAATGCCATAAGATGTGATGGGCGTGTCGAGGTCGATTTCTTCACGCTTAAAATGCTGATTTTTCATTACCCATTTTATTAGCCACTCCTTAATGTTCTCCTCGGTGGGTACAACTGTACTAACTTTAACCTCAACTGTTTCCTGCTCCTCCTTTTGCCACAATGCGGTTACGTTAAGTTTTCCGGTAAGGTATTCGTATCGTGTTTGACGGCGCTGTATTTTCCCACTGGATGTCAGCGGAATGCTTCCTGTTCGTATCAGCGCAACGGCAAACACCTCCAACTCGTGCTCATCAGCAATAACTTTGCGAATATGCGCCATCAAAGCATCGTGGTCGGCGTTTCGTAAATAGTTCCTTTCCAGCTCCTGCACCAGCACCAGCCGCTCAACACCGTCAACCTGAATGGAAAAAGCCGCTCCTGCATTGTCCCTAAAAGCCTCATGCGACTGCTGTACCGAATACTCAATGTCATTGGGATAATAATTTACCCCACGGATAATAATCATATCCTTTAAGCGGCCTGTAATGTACAGGTTGCCTTCAAAAATAAAACCCAAATCGCCGGAACGAAGCCAGGGGCCGCTGCCCGATTTTGTGTAAGCGTTAAAAGTACGTTTTGTCTCTTCCGGTTTATTCCAATACCCTTTGGCAACGGTGGGGCCTTTTATCCACACCTCACCAATGCTGTTTTCATCAGCCTCTGCAAAAGTGTCTGGATTGACAATCACAATTTCGGTTTCCATCCATACGTGGCCATTGCTTACAAGGTCAATCCCCTTTTCATCGGGGGTAACAAACACCACCCTGTTTTTGCTAAGCGCATCCTGATTTGCCCTTACAAATTCAGGTTCCGATGCAGGGTTGCCACCCGTTACAATCAGTGTTGTTTCGGCCATACCGTAAACGGCAAACATTTGGTTAGTCCGCACACCCGCACCCGAAAAGGCCTTGGGAAACGCTTCAAAAGTCTTTCTACGAACCGGCTCGCCACCGCAATAAAAGTTTTTAATGGTGCTCAAATCCAACCCTTCCACCTCTTCCGGTTTTATCTTCTGAATGCAATAGTCGTAGCTGAAATTGGGACCGCCGCCTGTGGTAGCCTTGTATTTATCGATGGCCTTAAGCCAGTTTAAAGGGTTCTTTAAAAACGCTACCGGTGGCATGCCCACATTAAGCAAGCCTAAAAATGCAGCCTGGAAAATACCCCCTATCAGCCCCATATCATGAAATACCGGCAGCCAGTTCATCCCAACCGTTGTTGCATCAAACCCAAACGAACGATGAATAAATTCGGAGTTATAAATTATATTTTCATGGGTAATCATCACCCCTTTGGGGTTACCCGTCGAGCCGGAAGTATATTGAATAAAAGCCACCTCATCAGGTTTGGGAAAACGGTTAAGTGCCTTAGGATTTTCCAAACTACAAATATCTTCATACACAAACCAGTCCATTCCCGAAAGCAGCTCGTTATCTGAAAAATTGCGCTCAACGGTATTAAAAACATCCCGGGTAGCAATACATGCCGCCGCACCCGAATCTTCAATTATAGCATTCAGGCGGTCGGTTTTCCGGTTGCGGCGCGGCGGGTAGGCCGGAATGGCAATAAATCCACCGTAAAAACAACCGTAAAGCGCCGCAATATATTGTAGTCCCTGCGGAAACAGCAGCACCACCCTGTCGCCGGGCATCAGTTTTTTCGCAAGCTCCTGCGCCACCGACCTCGCCACCCGGTCAATCTCCTTAAAAGTAAACCTTTCCGTTTCATTTATTCCGTCGCCGAGGTACCGGTAAACAACATGTTCAGGTTGTAAATCAGCTCGTTTGCTAATAATTTCCACCAAAGATTCACTCTCTCTGATAACCGGATCCGAATTATCGGCTAAATATGTATATGCCATAAAAATTGCTTTTGCACAAAAATAAGGTTTGTTTCCAATAATCCGTGTTTTGATAAAATAATTTGTTTTTGGGCGGCTAAACCGGGCTGTCCGTTATAGCCCCGTCACAACAGGCTGTGTTACGTAACGCGGGTTCAGTAGCTTCCGTTGGTCGCTCTGCCCCGCTACTTCACATCAGCCTGTCGTATCGGGGGCTGCCACTGGCTAATTCCTATTTTGATGTGCTGACACCATTATAGAACCGATAGAGTATTGTTGGATTTTGTTGTCTGGGACTATGTCAAAGTTGCTAATAATCTTAAAAAAACCCTGTGTTAAATCCCCGAAGGGGATGCAATATGAATAACCA
>JALVAQ010000440.1 GCA_027011095.1 Bacteroidales bacterium | reverse complement strand
CCTTCGGGGATTTAACACAGGGTTTTTTTAAGATTATTAGCAACTTTGACAAAGTCCCAGACAACAAAATCCGACAATACTCTATCGGTTCTATAATGGTGTCAGCACATCAAAATAGGAATTAGCCAATAAATGATAGTGTAAACTATCAGCGTTACTATATATCTAAAGGAATAATGGTGCCGGACAGTTAAATCTCAAAAAGCTTATTACAGCACAAACTTACATCACAACCGCCCCTTAATTTTATTAATCTCCCGGCGGTCTTTTTTGGTGGGCCTTCCTGTCCCCCGGTCACGTTTTTCCTGATTAAGCTTGTTAATCATTTCCAGTTTTTCAAATTCTTCTTTTGGTGTCAGGTCGTCCATTAAATCGGGCACAAGCTTAGCCGCAACCCTGTTTTTAGCCGCAACCTTAACTTTAACGGTTCTTTTAATGTGGTTATGATGAACCTCCAACACATCACCCTGTTTTACCTCGCGCGATGGTTTTACATTCACACCATCCATTTTTACCTTACCTCCTTTACAGGCATCGGCAGCCTGCGAACGGGTTTTAAATAACCTGACCGCCCAAAGCCACTTGTCAACACGAACCGAATCAGCCATTATTTTTTTCTAAAATAGAGTTGCAGCGGAACTCCGGTAAAATCATACTCCTTACGAATTTGATTTTCCAAAAATCGTTTATAGTTTTCTTTAATATCTTCAGGAAGATTGCAGAAAAACACAAACTGCGGTGTTTGAGTTTTTAACTGCATGGTATATTTTATTTTAATATATCTGCCCCGCGAACCCATGGGAGGCGGATTGTTTTCGATAAGCGGCAGCAGGAAATCGTTAAGTTTGGAGGTGGGAATCCGGGCGTTTCGTCTTTTATAAACCTCCATGGCCAGTTCCAGCACTTTGTAAATGCGCTGTTTTTCTTTTACCGAAGTAAAAATTACCGGAATGTCGGTAAAGGGTGCGAACCGTTCTTTTATCTGCGCTTCAAATTCAAGATGGGTATTGGTCTCTTTTTCAATTAAATCCCATTTATTAACAACTACCACCACCCCTTTCTTGTTTTTTACGGCAAGGTGAAAAATATTCACATCCTGCTTTTCAACTCCACCTTGCGCATCAATCATCACAATACAAACATCGGCGCTTTCGATGGCACGAATGGTTCGCAAAGTTGAATAAAACTCTATATTTTCATACACTTTGCCCTTTTTTCGCAGTCCTGCCGTATCCATCAACATAAAGTCAAGTCCAAAAGCCTTGTAACGGGTATTAATGGTATCGCGGGTAGTTCCGGCGATGGGAGTTACAATATTGCGTTCGTCGCCAAGCAAAGTATTAACCAACGACGATTTTCCCACGTTGGGCCGTCCTATTACAGCGAGATGGGGCAACTCCGACTCTTCGTTGGTTTCGGTATCTTTATGAAACACCTTAACCACTTCATCCAATAAATCGCCGGTGCCACTGCCGGTAGCTGCCGATACGGGAAACACCTCCCCCAGTCCCAATGCATAAAATTCGCCCACAATATCCGAAAGGTTAGGTGTATCCACTTTATTGGCTGCCAGGAAAACTTTTTTCCGTGCTTTACGCAACAAGTTGGC
>JALVAQ010000439.1 GCA_027011095.1 Bacteroidales bacterium | reverse complement strand
TTTAGCTCCTGCCTGAAATGCCATTGATCCTGCAATTTTAAAAGCCATTTCCGATGAATCAACTTCATGATATGAGCCGTCAAAAAGTGTTGCTTTAAGGTCAACAACAGGATATCCCGCAAGGATTCCTCTGTCCATTGCTTCTTTTATCCCTGCCTGCACAGCGGGAATATATTCTTTGGGTATCACTCCTCCAACGATTTTATCTACAAATTCAAACCCTGAACCCGGTTCAAGAGGCTCCAATTCCAACCAAACATGACCGTATTGTCCTCTACCTCCGGATTGTCTTATATATTTACCTTCTATTTTGCAAGATTTTGTAATTGTCTCTTTATACGCCACTTGCGGCTTGCCAACATTACAATCAACCTTGAATTCTCTCTTTAACCTGTCAACTATTATTTCAAGATGCAACTCACCCATTCCGGAAATAATCGTTTGCCCCGTTTCTTCGTCGGTTCTAACTTGAAAAGACGGGTCTTCCATTGCAAGCTTGCTTAATGCCAAAGAAAGTTTTTCCTGGTCGTTTTTGGTTTTAGCTTCTATTGCTATGGAAATAACAGGATCCGGAAATTCCATTGATTCGAGAATAATGGGATTTTTAGGGTCACATAGAGAATCACCTGTTCCGGTGCTTTTTAAGCCTACGGCAGCACAAATATCTCCTGCATAAACCTCTTTGATTTCTTCCCGTTTATTTGCGTGCATTTTCAAAAGTCTGCCTATTCGCTCATTTCTACTCTTAAGAGGATTGTATACTGTTTCGCCGCTTTTTAAACATCCCGAGTAAATCCTTAAAAACGTTAGCTGTCCCACAAACGGGTCTGTCATTATTTTAAAAGCAAGAGCGGAAAACGGTTCATTATCGTCCGCTTTTCTTTCTGTCTCTTCTCCATCGGGAGTAACTCCCTTAATAGCTTCTATATCCAACGGTGAAGGCATATAATCAACAAAAGCATCAAGTAGAGGCTGAACCCCCTTATTTTTAAAAGCTGTACCAAGTAACACAGGTATAACTTTTATTTCTATTGTAAGTTTTCTAATAACTCTCTTTAATTCGTCCAAACCGAACTCATAACCGTCAAGATATTTTTCGGCAAAATCATCGTCAAGATCAGCGAGTATTTCAAATACGGATTCCCTTCTCTCTTCGCATAATGCAACAAGGTCTTCCGGAATATCCTTTTCCAAAACATTGAAACCTTTGCTATCATCATCAAAATAGAGAGCTTTCATCTTCAAAAGGTCAACCATACCCTGAAAATTCTCTTCAACACCTATAGGAACTTGCAACGGAAGCGGATTTGCACCCAATCTGGTTCTCATCATTTCCACAACATTATCGAAATCGGCGCCTACTCTATCCATTTTATTAACAAATGCCATCCTCGGCACTTTATATTTATCAGCCTGCCTCCATACCGTTTCAGACTGAGGCTCTACTCCGCCAACAGCACAAAAAACAGCAACCGCACCGTCAAGCACTCTTAATGCTCTTTCAACCTCTATGGTAAAATCTACGTGTCCCGGTGTATCTATAATGTTAATTCTATGCTTATTCCAAAAACACGTTGTTGCCGCAGAAGTAATGGTAATTCCTCTCTCCTGTTC
>JALVAQ010000438.1 GCA_027011095.1 Bacteroidales bacterium | reverse complement strand
GTACTTAAACAATAATAATTCCCATTCTGGGAAAGTCTTTTTTTAAATTTCTTAGTTTTTTATTCAAAAATTATTTCTTGTTACTTACGTAATTTGAACAGGTTATCTGATATTGTCTTCACAAATTGAATTTTTGTGCTGATTAATGTTGGGTTTAACGCCTAAAATTCCTATTTTTACACAGGTTTACCGAATATAAAAAAGATTCTATGGTTGAAGTTGCTATTGACAGAGACAATGATTCAATGAACATTACTTTCACAGGTTTTCTTGATGTGAGCAAAATCGAATCTGTTTATAACGAGCTGACAGGTAGTACCATTACCAAAGATAATATTGTTATAATTATTCGCGATGTTGATAATATCGACCTGAGTTTTCTTCAACTGCTTCACTCGTTATTGTTAAAGTTAAAGAGGAGTAAAAAATCGTTTTCTTTTCAATGGGATGTGGAACCCGAATATTTTAAACTGGTTGAGGAGTCGGGTTTTATTGCCGATTTTAATAAGATATCAAATAAGTAGCATATGGTTGGAAAAAAAATATTGGTTGTTGACGATTCATCAAGTATCAGGGAGTTGCTTAAACTTGCGCTTGAAGATGAAAATTATCACGTTACCCTGGGCGAAGATGGCTTGGATGCGCTTAAACATTTGGACGGACGGCATTTCGATTTGGTAATTACCGATTTGCATATGCCTAATATGAATGGCTTGGAGCTGATTCATGAAATCAGAAAAATTGATCAGTATAAATATACTCCGATTTTGTTTTTAACAACCGAAACCAAAGCTGACCTTAAAGTTAAAGCTAAAAAAGAAGGTGCCACCGGATGGCTTACTAAACCTTTTGATAATGAGAAGTTAAAACGGGTAGTAAAACGAGTGTTGAGATAGATGGAACAGCTAAAACAAAAGTTTCTTGAAGAGGCATCCGAACTGCTCGTCAGTCTGGAGGAGGGATTGCTGAACCTTGATAAAAACCGTGACGATGCCGACAGTGTAAATCAGGTATTCAGGGTTATGCATTCACTAAAAGGTTCCGGAGCGATGTTTGGTTTCGATACCTTAAGCTCGTTTGCTCATAAGCTTGAAGATATTTACGATCTGGTGCGCGATAAAAAGTTAAAGGTTACCCGAACCCTGATTGATGCTACTTTCGATACCATTGATGTTTTTAAAACTCTTTTAAAAGATGATAGTGAAATATCGAAAGAAGCCCTTTTGGAAAAAGATAAAATGCTTGAATATTTCAATGCAATAGCATCAGGAAAATTTACAGATGAAAAGGAGGAGGAAAAAAGCGACTTTTCAGTTGTTACTGCTGATGTAGAAGTTCTTAAGGAAAACAAAACCAATGAATTACCCACATGGCATATTTATTTTGAACCAAGCCGTGATGTGATGAAGGATGGGAGTAATCCGCTTTATATGATTGATGAATTGGCTGAACTCGGTAGTTTAAAGGTGTTTTTGAGTGCTGAAAAAATACCTGACCTTGAAAACCTTACACCTGACGAATCCTAT
This sequence comes from Bacteroidales bacterium, assembly GCA_027011095.1. GTDB lineage: Bacteria > Bacteroidota > Bacteroidia > Bacteroidales > F082 > B16-G9. The sequence goes on along the minus strand of JALVAQ010000438.1, from coordinate 4,554 downwards.
GTGTTGTGGAATATGCTGCTTGCCACAAGCTTTAGCGAGGATGAAATAAGAGATGTTTTCCTTTTTGTTGAGGACGACAGCAACATCACCATTGAAAAAATAGCCGACTTCGATATAATAAAATTTGATGAGGCGGAAGAGTTGCTTCAAAAGTTTGATGAAAAAAAGTATTTTAGTGAAAAGGAATTGTCCAAACTGATAAGTGGTTTGAATACCCCGGACGGTTCGTCTGATAAACCCGATGGCGCTGTTGCTACAGATGACATCATGCCCGCTGAAAGCTATAAACATAAGTCAGCAGATCGAAAAATTGAATCACCATCCTTAACAACCATCAGGGTTTCGTCCTATAAATTGGATAAACTCATGGATTTGGTAAGTGAAGTAATTACTACGCAGGCACGGCTTGAACATTTTAACGAAATTGAACCAAATCCCGAACTGGAAGCCATTACCGAAGCTTACCAAAAACTTTCACGGCAACTTCGTGAAAATGTGTTGGATATGAGGCTTATCCCTGTTAATAACCTGCTTCATCCCTTCCGAAAACTTATACGGGATTTGTCAAATGAGTACGACAAGGAGATAGAATTTATTACCAAAGGAACCGATACTGAACTCGACAAGTCGATTATTGAAAAACTCACCGATCCAATCATGCACATTATTCGCAACAGCTTCGATCATGGTATCGAACCGAAAGAGGTGCGGCGAAAAATGGGCAAGCCCGTTAAAGGGCAAATACTTTTCGAGGCTTACTATTCAGGTGCCAGCATTGTGATTAATATTTCGGATGATGGTGCGGGGTTGGATTTGGACCGAATACGCAATAAGGCTGTGGCTAAGGGTATTATCCGCGAAAATGCCGAACTTTCAACGCGCGAGATAAGCCACCTCATCTTTCATCCAGGATTTACAACCAACGATGAGGTAACCGATATTTCGGGACGCGGAGTGGGGATGGATGTGGTTAAAAAAAATATTGAAGAGTTGCGGGGTGAAATCGATTTGATAAGTGCCTTAAACAAAGGTACTACCATTCGTATAACCCTGCCACTTACATTGTCAATTATCGACGGTTTGCTCGTTTATGTTAACAAAGTCAGGTATATCGTACAAATGGATAATATCGAACGCATTTATAAGGTAACCGAAAAAGAGGTTGCAGCTTGTTACGATAATGTAATTATTAAGGAGGGTAAACAGATTCCGTTTATTAATTTAACCCGGAAATTTGCCGAAAACGATGCTCCCGTTGAGCCGCCACACTATATGCTTGTAATTCATCACGAAGAGATGAAGGTGGGACTGTTGATTAATAAAATAGTAGGTAAGTATCAGGCTGTTATCAAACCTCTCGGAAAATACCTTCGGAAAATGGATATTTTTTCGGGAGCCTCTATTTTAGGTGATGGAAACATTGCCATTGTAATGGATGTAAACAAAATTATTTCAAACCTTCAAGAATAGGAAAAATGGCAGAAGAAACAACCAGTAACATACGAACATACCTTTCGTTTACGTTGGGAGGCGAAGAATTTGCTTTGGATGTTCAAAATGTTATCAAAATATTGCAGATGCAGCAATTTACAAAGATACCGCAATCGCCCGATTACCTGAAAGGAATTATTAACATTCGTGGTAATGTTATCCCGGTTGTTGATACCTATTATAAGTTTGGATTTGATTCGCCTGATGATGAAGCCAATTCGGTTATTATTATTTTGAGTATTCCAATTCGGGGCGAAGAGTCCAATGTGGGTATTATGGTTGACAAAGCCAACGAGGTTTTTGAAGCTGAAACAGGTTCAATTCGCGATTACCCCTCACTGGCTGAAAAATACAACAGCAACTTTATTGCCGGAGTTTATAAAAAACAGGAAAAATTTATTTTGATACTGGATATTGAAAAGGTATTTAGCAGTGAAGATATCGCCGAATTAAAAAAAATAGGATAATCATTTAAAAATATATCATTATGAAAAATATGAAAATCGGAACAAAAATGACCATTTTGCTTGTCATTACTATGGCAGTAATTGCTCTCGTGGGGCAAAACGGACTTTCAAACCTCCAAAAGATTGAGTATGCTGCCAACGATATGTACAGTAACCGGGTTGCACCGTTGCAGCAGCTTAAAAATTTTTCCGATGAGCTGTTTATGTCAATTGCATTTCCCATTCAAAAAATTCAAAATTCCGACAGCATCGACAAAACAATGGTGTACGATTTAATGATTAAAATCGATCACATTAAATCATCGTGGAAATCATTGGAAAGTATCATGATAAACCATACCAGTAAAGAATTGACTGACAGAACGAATACTGATTTTTTGGAAACCGTTAAACATGCTGAGGATATTTTGCAGGCAGCCAAAGTTTCAAACAACATCAGCGATGATAAGCGATATAACTTTACCTTGTTTTTTTCCTCTCTTAATAAAACGGTGAAGGATGTTAATCAGCTTATGGAGTATCAGCTTACCCAAGCCAAACAAATTAGCCTGAATGCAGAAAAAATAATAGGAAACACAAAAAGCCAGGCCATGTTCATTATCATTGGCGGACTGTTGGTTATATTTATTTTGGCGGTTATTTTAATTCGTGATGTGGTAAGTAAGCTAAAAATCAGTAACAATGTTATCAATCAAATGGCCAAAGGAAACCTTGAAGTTGAGGTGCCTGACATGCCAGACGACGAGCTTGGTAAAGTAATTAACAACATCGAAAAAATGCGGATAAAACTAAAGGAGGTGGTTTCTACGGTTTATATGGCTGCCGATAATTTGTCGCTGGCCAGCCGCGAGTTGAGTTCCGCTTCGCAAAATATTTCGCAGGGAGCCACTGCGCAGGCATCCTCAACCGAAGAGGTGTCTTCCTCCATTGAAGAGATGGTTTCAGCTATCCAGGAAAATGCCAGTAATGCCAAGGAAACGGAAAAAATTGCTGAAAACCTGGCCGATAAAACTGATAAGATGGTAAATGCTGCCATCGATAGCAGAGAAAAAATCAACGATATTGCCGAAAAAATTACCATTATCGATGAAATTGCATTTCAAACCAATATTCTTGCTTTAAATGCTGCCGTTGAAGCTGCCAGAGCTGGCGAACACGGCAAAGGCTTTGGTGTGGTGGCTTCCGAAGTGGGTAAGCTGGCCGACAGAAGTAAAAAAGCCGCAAGCGAAATTGAAGCCCTTTCAAAGTCCAGCGTGAATGTTATTGAAGAGGCCGGAGGGTTAATGCAAAATATTGCCCCCGAAATTAATAAAACTTCTAACCTCATTAGCCGTATTAACAATGCCAGCCAGGAGCAGGAGATGGGTGCCAATCAAATTAATATTGCTATTCAGCACTTAAACGAAATTACCCAGCAAAACGCGGCTGCTTCCGAAGAAATTGCAACCAGTGCCGAAGAGCTTTCGAGCCAGGCCGAACAACTGCTACAAACCATGACCTTCTTTAAAATAAATAACAAGGAATTTCACGTATCGTCAAACGTAAAAATGCAACCCCCTCATCATTCTCCCGCACCGGTTTTTGAAAATGAAAAACCGGCAAAACGTATCAAAGATAAATCTTCATCCGGTGTTTATATCGACCTTGGTAGAGAGGATGACCTCGATGGCGGTTTTGAAAAATTTTAAAATCAATGGATAGTTCGAATAACAACCTAAGCAACATTGGCTTTACGCAGGATTTCGGTGAATTTACCGATCGTGATTTTCATGCTCTCAGTAAATTTATTTATAATGAGTTTGGTATTCAGCTGCCCGATAAAAAAAAGTTTCTGCTTAAATCAAGATTGATAAAAAGGCTCAAAATACTTGGGATTCCAAAGTATTCCGATTACGTTAACTATGTACTCGAAAGTGGACAAAAGGGTAGTGAAGAGGTGATCGAAATGATCGATGTTGTTTCAACAAACAAAACCGATTTTTTTAGAGAAAATGCCCATTTCGACTTTTTAATTGATAAGGTGGTTCCCGATTTTATGGGCAGGGGCATTAAATCTCCTAAGGTATGGAGTGCGGGATGTTCAAGCGGCGAAGAGGTTTATACCATTTGTATGGTTCTTGAAGAGGAGGTCAGACTAAACCGGCTTCGCGACTATCAGGTTTACGGCAGCGATATTTCCGTTTCAATTTTAAAAAAAGCGGTAAAAGCCATTTATCCGTTTTCGCGTGCCGAGCAAATCCCCGACAGGTATCGGAAACGTTATCTGCTTAAAAGCAAGGGCGATGGAAAGCAGGAGGTACGTATTGTAAAAACCCTTCGCGATAAAACCCGTTTTATGTGGATAAACCTGATGGATAACCAATATATTTTATCAAAAAATTTCGATATCATATTTTGTAGAAATACCCTAATCTATTTCGACAGGGAAACACAACGTAAGGTGGTTACAAATATGTTAGAGCACCTTAAACCCGGAGGGTATCTTTTTATAGGGCATTCCGAATCGTTGTTAAATCAAAATATCCCAAATTTAAAACAAATTAAACCCACCGTTTATCTTAAATTAAAATAAAACCAAAGTAATATGGTTAATAAC
>JALVAQ010000437.1 GCA_027011095.1 Bacteroidales bacterium | reverse complement strand
AAACAAAGGTTCGTTATGTGGCGAAGCAAATTTGATATTCCACGGGCAAACATCCTGACAAATATCGCAACCAAAAATCCAGCCATTCATTTTACCTTTGAATTTATCGGGAATATCATCGCGGTTTTCGATGGTAAGAAACGAAATACATCGCCGTGCATCCACCTCAAAGGGTTTAATGGCTTTGGTAGGACAGGCATCAATACAGGCTGTGCAGGTTCCGCAGTAGTTGGTAAAATCGGGGTTTTCAATGTAGTCAAGTTCGAGGTCGATTATTATTTGTCCGATAAAAAAGAAAGAACCACCCTTTTTGTTAATCAGTAAGGTGTTTTTACCTATAAAACCCAGTCCGCTTTGCGCCGCCCATGCCCTGTCAAGCACAGGTGCCGAGTCAACAAAAATACGGGCTGACTGTTTTCCGGTTTTTCTCTCTATCTCCTTTAAAAGCAGGTTTAGTTTTTCCTTTATGATGTAGTGATAGTCTTTTCCGTATGCATATTTTGAAATTTTAAAATTATCCACTTCCGAAAGCTTCTTTTTCGGGTAGTAATTGTAAAGAACCGTAATTACACTTTTTGCCTTTTCCACCAACAATTCGGGGTTGTATCGTTTTTCTTTGTTACGCTCCATATAACTCATCGAGGCATGATGGCCGTTTTCAAGCCATTGCTCCACCCGCTCCGAATCTTTTTTTAAAAAGGCAGCTTTGGAAATGCCGCAATCAAAAAAACCCAGTGCCACAGCCTGTGCTTTAATAAATTGGCTAAGTGCTTTGGGGTCAGGTTTGTTGGTTGGCATGTGATTTAAATACTTGAAAGGGTAAATTAAAAAGTTACGGAGGCTAAATTAAGACAAAATGTCACCCTTTCAGCCAAACGGGTTAAGTAAATAACTATTTTTGCATTTCCTTATAAAATTAACACCTGTTTAAACGGGTTTTAAAACAAATAAAAGTAAAAAAAGACAAAGCATGAAGTTATCGTACAACTGGCTGAAACAGTATATCGACATGGATATTGATCCTCAGGAATTATCTCATATTCTTACCGATATAGGGCTTGAAGTGGAAGGATTGGAAAAATTCCAATCGGTTAAAGGAGGATTGGAAGGAATTGTAATTGGCGAAGTGTTAACCTGTGAGCGACATGCCAATGCCGACAAACTGAGTGTTACTACCGTAAATGTTGGTGACCAAGTGTTGCCCATTGTTTGTGGCGCCCCCAACGTAGCCAAAGGTCAAAAAGTGCTGGTGGCCACCGTTGGCACCACTCTTTATGACGGTGACGAATCGTTTAAGATTAAAAAGTCAAAAATACGCGGCGAAGTCTCGCAGGGAATGATTTGCGCTGAGGATGAGCTGGGGCTGGGGAGTTCACACGATGGTATTATGGTGCTTGATGACAATGCTCCCGTAGGTAAACCGGCTAAAGAATACATCGATATTGAAGAGGACTGGGTTTACGAAATAGGGCTTACACCCAACCGTGCCGATGCCGCTTCGCACATTGGTTCGGCACGCGACCTTGTGGCCGGGCTTAACTGGTTAAAATCGGGTAACTACAAGCTTAACATGCCTTCGGTTGATGATTTTAAGGTTGATAACCACGATTTGGATATCGAGGTGGTGGTTGAGGACAGCGAAGCCTGCCCACGATATACGGGCGTTACTATTTCAGGAATTAAGGTGGAAGAGTCGCCCGAGTGGCTTAAAAACAGACTCAATGCCATTGGCGTAAGGCCCATCAACAACATAGTGGATATTACCAATTTCGTTTTACACGAAACCGGACAGCCGCTGCATGCATTTGATGCGGCAAAAATTACCGGCAATAAGGTGGTGGTTAAAAAACTTCCTTCCGAAACTCCTTTCGTAACATTGGACGAGATGGTACGTAAGCTTCATGGTGATGACCTTATGATTTGCAACACCGAAGGCGGAATGTGTATTGCCGGAGTTTTTGGCGGTGCTCAGTCAGGGGTTACCGACAATACCACCTCCATCTTTTTGGAAAGCGCCTATTTCGATCCCACTCACATTCGAAAAACCTCCAAACGTCATGTGCTGCAAACCGATGCTTCGTTCCGTTTTGAAAGAGGTGCCGACCCCAATATTACCGACTATGCTTTAAAAAGAGCAGCAATGCTGATTAAGGATATTGCCGGCGGGCAAATCTCATCCGAAATTAAAGATGTTTACCCCAATCCTATTAATAAATGGATTATCGACATCAATTTCGACAGGGTTACCCGCCTAATCGGTAAAGAAATTGAAAAGGACATTATTGTAAAAATTCTTGAAGACCTCGATATTGAAGTGCTTGCCACAAGCCACGAAGGCCTTAAACTTCTTATTCCTACTTTTAAAGTGGACGTAAAACGTGAGGTGGATATTGTTGAGGAGATTTTGAGGGTATATGGGTACAACAACATCGAAATTCCTGAAAAAGTTAACTCATCGGTGAGTTTGCGTCAAAAACCCGATTTGGAGCATATTCAAAATATTGTTTCTGATTATCTTGTTGCCCAGGGGTTTGTCGAAATAATGAATAACTCGTTAACAAAATCGGCTTATATCGAAAAGAGTGCCGTTTTTAATAAAGAACAGAGTGTTGCTTTGTTGAACCCGTTGAGTACCGATTTAAATATTCTGCGTCAGACATTGCTGTTTGGCGGGTTGGAAGTAGTAAATTACAACCAGAATCGCAGGATTAACGACATGAAGGTTTTTGAATTCGGGAAAATATACAAGCGAAATGTTGATACTCAACGTGGAACAGGCGTAAAAAACTATTTTGAAGAAAAACACCTTGCGCTGTTTATTACCGGAAAAATGAACCCTGAGAACTGGAATTCTGATAATACAGCGGCTGACTTTTATGTTACCAAGGGTTTTGCTGAGAGTATTATTAAACGGTTGGGCATCGATAGGAAAAAAATTGCCATGCTCGAAAGCACATCCGATGATTTTGCCTACAGTTTTAACTATGTTATAAACGATAATGTGATTATATCGGTGGGCGAGGTAAGTAAAAAGCTTTTAAAAGCGTTTGATATTAAGCAGCGTGTATATGTGGCTGATTTTAATTGGGATGCCATTGTAAGCCTTATTCCGCGCCATGACCTAACCTATAAACCCATTTCAAAATTTCCGGCAGTGCGGCGCGATTTGGCGCTTGTTGTTGATAAAGAGGTAACTTTTGAGATGTTAAAAGAAACAGCTGTTAAGGCAGAGCGCAAATTGCTTAAAGAGGTTGGAATTTTCGACATCTACGAAGGTGATAAAATTCCGGAAGGAAAAAAATCGTACGCCTTGTCCTTTATCTTGCAAGATGAAAACAAAACACTTACTGACAAGGTAATTGATAAAGCGATGGCACGTATCAGACAGGCTTTGGAAAAAACTGCAGGCGCACAATTGCGTTAGGATATAGAAAAAGCAAACGGCTACTGATAAGGTTTTTGAAGTAAAAAATTCTAAATACACTATTGATGGATATACAAAGTATTAAAATGCGATTTGGCATTATAGGCAATTCACCCTACTTGAACCGTGCCATTGATGTGGCGGTGCAGGTTGCACCAACCGATTTAACCGTACTTGTTACCGGAGAAAGTGGAACCGGTAAAGAGGTTTTTCCAAAAATTATACATCAATTAAGCAGTCGTAAACATGGCCACTATATTGCCGTTAACTGCGGCGCCATTCCCGAAGGTACCATCGATTCCGAATTATTTGGGCACGAAAAAGGTTCGTTTACAGGAGCTTCCGACACCAGAAAGGGATACTTTGAAGTTGCCAACGGTGGCACCATCTTTTTGGATGAGGTTGCCGAACTTCCGCTGTCGACACAGGTGAGGCTTTTAAGAGTTTTGGAAACCGGCGAATTTTTTAAGGTCGGTTCTTCCAAGGTTCAAAAAACCGATGTGCGTGTGGTAGCTGCTACCAACGTAAATATTCAACAGGCCATCTCCGACGGCAAGTTTAGGGAAGATTTGTATTACCGGTTAAACTCGGTGCCCATTTATATTCCTCCATTGCGCGAACGTAAAGATGATATCCATTTGATATTTAGAAAGTTTGCTGCCGATTTTGCCGAAAAATACCGGATGCCCGTTTTAAAACTTACCCCCGATGCGGTGGATGTTTTAACAAACTACTATTGGCCGGGCAACATCCGTCAGCTTAAAAATATTACCGAGCAAATTTCGATTATTGAGCCAACCAAGGAAATTAACGGCGAAACGTTGAAAAAATATCTTCCTCATCATCAAAAGGATTTGCCGGTTCTGTATAATAAAAAGGAAAACGAAAGCCTTTCGGAACGAGAACTGTTATACAAGGTGTTGTTCGATATGCAAAAGGATCTTACTGAACTTAAACGGGTGGTTTATTCAAATATTAATCCCGATAGTGCTGCTCGTCCGGTAAAACCGGAAGATAATCTTCAGGTTAGCTCATTAATTCATGTTGACCAAAACGAACCGGAACATATTATTATCTCAAAACCGGATGAAAGTCAGACGATTACAGAGTCTGAAATTGTTAATGAATCACTTTCGCTGCAAGACAATGAAAGGGAGATGATTAGAAAAGCATTGGAGCGACACAGGGGAAAGCGTAAAGCCGCTGCCAACGAGCTGGGTATTTCGGAAAGAACGCTTTACCGAAAAATAAAAGAGTACAACATCAGGTAGGTAATCAAATTTCCGGATTTGAAAATGAAAAATGCAATTATATTTGTAATGTATGAGTACTATGATTAAAACAGGTGTGAATTTTAAGCTGTCGATACTAACAATGTTAACGGTAGTTTTATTGTTGTTAAGCGGATGTGGTATATATTCGCTTACCGGGGCTTCGGTACCACCTCAGGCAAAAACAATATCCATTCAGTATTTTCCTGATAAGGCTGCACTTGTTGAGCCAACCTTAAGCCCGGTTTTTACCAATATTTTACGCGATAAGTTTACAACACAGCTAAATCTTAACATGGTTGATCGCAATGGCGATTTGGCTTTTGAAGGCGAAATTACTGCTTACAAAACTACTCCTGTTGCCATTCAAAGCAACCAGACTGCTGCCATGAACAGGCTTACCATAACTGTTAACGTAAGGTTTACAAATAAATACGAACCCAACAAAGATTTTGAACAAAAATTTACCGAATTTGCCGAATACGCTTCCGATGAAGACTTTGACAGCGTAAAAGCCACATTAATTGAGCAGGTTTCAGATGCATTGGCCGACGATATTTTTAATAAAGCGGTGATTAACTGGTAGTTTTCCCGATAGTTCTGGAAAAAGTTCCTCTGCTTCGCTTTGAGCTTGTTTAAAGCCTTTTAATTGAACTTTAAACAAGCTCTTTATAAGCTTTTTTAGAACTATTCTCTAACGGAATTAAGAATAACTCAACCAAATGTCAAACTATAAAAAACTCAGGATGTTAAACTACTCCTTATACCATAGCCATTTCCATAATTCGCCGTAGCTTACTTTTTTGCCATACATTAATATGCCCACGCGATAAACTTTTGCTGCTATCCAGGTGGTAAATACAAATCCCAGCACAAGCAGCCCCATGGATGCTGCTATTTGCCAATAAGGTACACCAAAGGGAATGCGCATCATCATTATAATAGGCGAGGTAAAGGGTATCACCGACATCCAAACGGAAAAGGCACTGTCGGGTTGTTGAATAACCACCGATGAAGATATCACTGCAAAAATAAGCGGCAGCGATACGGGCAACATAAATTGTTGCGTGTCCGCCTGTTGGTCAACGGCACCGCCA
>JALVAQ010000436.1 GCA_027011095.1 Bacteroidales bacterium | reverse complement strand
ACTTCGTCGATGCTGTTTTCAGATATTTTTGATAAGTTAGGTATCCCTTATCAAATCAATTTCGTGCCCAATCATGTTTATCTTACCGCATACCCTGAAACAGCAAAGGTTATCGTTCAAACAACCAGTCCTGAAAAGGGTGTTATTGTTTACGATAAAGTGTTTAAAAGTAAGTATGTTCAATACTTGCGAAAGAATAAATTAATTGGTAAAAACGATTATGAAACACAATCGATTGATGAGCTTTTTGCCAGATACTATCTGAAAAATGATACTGCTGACTTAAAACAACTTGCTGCCATGCAATATACCAATATGGCCATTTTCAATTTACAAAACAGCGAGATTGACGAGAGCTTTAATAACATGTTAAAGGCGTATTATTTAAATCCCGATAGTAAAAATAAATTTATGCTTACGCTTACACTGGGAATGAAAATGGATAATACAGATGTTGCTGATTCTCTTTATGCACCCTATTTTGTAATGTTGTACAAGTTAACCCAATCAAATTTAAATAGTGAGTCAATCATCTCAATTTTTCAGAATATTTCAGAAAAACAGCTTAAAAATAAAGGCGATGTCACTCTTTATGAGAAATCATATAGTTCAATTACAAGTGGTATTAGTGATAGTGCTTTACGAAACAAAATTTCGTATTATTACAATTGGGAAATGGGTATTTGGTTTTTTAATCAGCAACAGTCCGATAAGGCGAAACCTTATTTGGAAAAAGCCTTATTGTTGCAGCCCGATAATCTGAAAGTCCAGTCGCTAATTGTCAAACTTTTTGCTTTACAAGCCCAAGCTTTTAACAGCGATACAAAAAAATTTATTGTATTGTACGATAGCTCAATAGTATTGTTTAATAGGCATAAGTCACTTCAAAAAAACAACAAATATGTTAACTTGTTGTACAAAATGGAGTTGAGGCTTGCAGGAAATTACTACTATCGTGGTAAACCGAACGAAGGTTTGCCATATTTAAATAAGTTTGAGGAAATGGCTGCTCAAACACAAATTCCATTGAGTTTTAGAACTGAGCAAATTGTGGAAAGAGCTTATTCGTCAATAGCAGTGTATTATTATAAACGCAACCTTGTTTTAAAAGCAAGATCGGCTGTAAAACAGGGTTTAAAATACTATCCTGATAGCTTTAATTTACAGGAGCGTTTAAAAGCACTTAATTAAATCTGTTTTCAACCGATAGTCGATAGGTTTTATAAAGTATTACAGGGTTGCCATGTTTTGTTGTGGTGATTGCTTTTATTCGTATTTTCTTCATAAGAATTTCACCGGGTCGTAATAAATAGGTGATACGGCGCACACCCTTTTTAGGCCCTTTGGGTAAAGCAATTTCAAAGTCTTCACCATCAATGTTTTTAATTCTGTAAAAACTGGTATTCTTTCCTTTTGGTTTTAGATAAACATCCAAATAATACTTATTTTCGAAAGCAAGTTTATTGACTTCCTTAAAGTGTATTTGGGGATATTTTGTAATCAGGCTTCCGTCTTCTCTATACTCTTTAAGCCCGGGCTGAGGTATGTTGTCTTTATAAAACATTTCGGCTTCAAGTTTTCCGTCTTTATAGTACTTCTTTCTGATGCCGTTTTTTTTACCATTTTTATAGGTTGTCAGCTGATAAAGTTTTCCGTTTTTATAATACCATTTTGCAATACCGTTCTTTTTGCCTTTTTTGTAGTGAATTTCGTTTTTAACTTTCCCGTTTAAATAATAGTTGTAGCCTACCCCATCGTATAACTTGTTTTTAAAGGAGATTTCTGAGCGTTTTTGTTTATTTGAGTTGTAAATAATCATTACCGAATCCCCTTTTCTGTTGACAACAAATTCTTTCCAGCCATGTTTAGTTCTAATCATGTTGTTTTCTGAGTTGTTTTGGCACGAAATCAGAAAAAACAACAATAAAAGCATTTGGCTTGTTTTGGCAAACCATAGAAATGTTTTCATCTTTTTGACTTTTTATAGTATATCGGGTTTGTAAAAATAAAATTTATTCAAATATATTAAATTAATTTATGTTGCCCTGCTTTTAAGAAGGTTCCAAAAGTGGCCTCTAAATATTAGATACTTGTTTTTCACAAAATTTAACGGTTCTAAACAGGTAAGATTGCGTTATTTAGAGTGTTATTAAAAATAGATTTCCATACATTTGCTTTTATTTTAAAGTTATTAGCTATGATTACCATTTACCACAATCCCCGTTGTAAAAAATCCAGAGCAGGGCTGGAGTTTCTAAAAAGTAAAACCAACGATTTTACCATTGTCGAATATTTAAAAAACCCGATAGACGAAGATGAGTTGGAAAAGCTCTTGGTAAAACTCAACAAAAAACCTCAGGAAATGATTCGTACACAGGAGGCTGTGTATAAACAAAATTTTAAAGGGAAGGATTTTACCGATAGAGAGTGGATAAAGATTATGGTTGAAAATCCCAAGCTTATTAAAAGGCCTGTTGTTGTTAAAGATAACAAAGCAGTTTGGGGCGACCCGGCTGAAAATATAAATGAGTTGTTTTAATTATTAAAAATATTACCATGGAATACAGAATTGAACATGACACAATGGGTGAAGTAAAAGTACCTGCCGATAAATATTGGGGTGCTCAAACACAACGCTCAAAAATGAATTTTAAAATTGGCCCGGAAGCTTCGATGCCACAAGAAATTATTGAAGCTTTTGCTTACCTTAAAAAAGCTGCCGCACTTACTAATGCCGACCTTGGTGTTTTGCCAAAGGAAAAAGCTGAGGTTATTGGCCATGTTGCCGACGAAATTCTTGAGGGAAAACTGAATGGCAACTTTCCGTTGGTTATTTGGCAAACCGGTTCGGGAACCCAGTCGAACATGAATATGAATGAGGTTATTGCCAATCGCGGCCACGTTTTAAAAGGTGGTTCGTTAACCGATAAGGAAAAATTCCTTCATCCTAATGATGATGTAAATAAATCACAGTCGTCAAACGATACATTTCCCACTGCCATGCATATTGCAGGGTATAAGATGATTGTTGAAAATACCATTCCCGGAGTTGAAATGTTGCGCGATGCGCTTGATGAAAAAGCAAAGGCTTTTGCCGATGTGGTTAAAACCGGCCGTACGCATTGGATGGATGCTACACCGCTTACACTGGGTCAGGAATTTTCGGGTTATGTTGCCCAGTTGGATTATGGCTTAATAGCGTTAAAAAATACATTAAGTCATTTGTCGGAGCTTGCTTTGGGTGGTACTGCCGTTGGAACAGGGCTAAACACTCCCAAGGGGTATGCTGTTAAAGTTGCTGCAAAAATTGCTGAACTTACAGGCTTTCCTTTTAAAACTGCAACCAATAAGTTTGAAGCTTTGTCGGCTCACGATGCTGTGGTTGAGTCATCGGGTGCTTTAAAGCAGCTTGCCGTTAGCTTGATGCATATTGCCAACAACATTCGTTATTTGGGTTCCGGCCCGCGTTGTGGTATTGGCGAGGTAAATCTTCCTGCCAACGAGCCTGGTTCGTCCATTATGCCCGGAAAGGTTAACCCTACCCAAAACGAAGCTTTAACCATGGTTTGTGCGCAGGTAATCGGTAACGATACTGCCATTACGGTTGGTGGTATGCAAGGCCATTTTCAGTTAAATGTTTTTAAACCTGTCATGATTGCCAATTTGTTGCAATCGGCACGTTTATTGGGTGATGCTTGTGTTTCGTTTACAAAAAATGCCATTAACGGCATTGAGGCTAACAGAGATCGTATTGACCATCATTTGAATAACTCGCTGATGCTGGTAACTGCTTTAAATACGCATATTGGTTACGAAAAGGCTGCTAAAATTGCAAAAAAGGCACACAGTGAAGGTACTACCTTGCGTGAAGCTGCTCTGGCGCTTGGTTTTCTGACCGATGAGGAATTTACCCAATGGGTTGATCCTTCTAAAATGTTGGGCAGTTTATAGACTTACATAATAACCTTTAAAACACGTCATTACAAAATGTAAATTTGTGATGGCGTGTTTTTTTTGTAATAAAAAAAGACAAATGGCGTAACAAAACAGGAAAAAATGCGTATATTTGCAAAAACAAAATAATACCATGGCAAAAAAAAATGAACTCAACGAGCCGGCAGTTGCCTACAGCAGTCTTGATGATGGCAACGTTTTTTTACTAATTAATGCCATAAAAAGAGGTGTTCAATTCTCGTTTTTTGAGCGTTTGGCTCAAAGTATTCCGTTCACACTTCGTGAGTGGGCGTCTTTTTTGCATCTTTCCGAGCGGTCGCTTAATCGTTACAAAAAGGAGCAGGGTGTTTTTAGCACCACTGCTTCCGAAAAAATTCTTGAAATTACCATGCTCAATAAATATGGCATCGAGGTTTTTGGTTCGCAGGAAGGGTTTAATCGTTGGTTAAATACCAACAATGTTGCCTTGGGTGGTATTCGTCCCAAAGTCCTTCTTGATAGCTCCTTTGGTATTCAAATGTTAAAAGATGAACTCACCCGCATCGAACACGGCATTCTGGCATGATTGTTTTTCGTTTATCCAAATCAAAATTTGCGGCTGATTTATCAGGTAAGGGGGCCGAAATTGCCGGTGGCCGTTGGAACAGTAAAGGGGTTCCGGTTGTTTATACAGGTGATTCCCGGGCGCTTTGTGTGGCTGAGATTGCGGTTCATACCGGCTTGGGCACTGTTCCTAAGGACTATGTTCTTGTTACAATTGAAATTCCGGATGATGTTGCCGTTTGTGAAGTTCTGCCTGAAAACCTGCAGCCCGACTGGAAATCGTTTCCGCACAGTGGTGCCACACAGGCTTTGGGTGATAGTCTGCTTCTGCAAAACAAATGCCTTGTTATTAAAGCACCTTCGGCGGTTGTGCAGGGCGATTATAATTTTTTAATTAATCCTAAGCACAAGGATTTTAACAGGATAACTGTTTTAGAAACAGTACCGTTTACATTTGATAAACGAATGTTTATGGGTATAAAACAGGATGGATGATATTTTTACCTTATTTCTAATATTGTTGTTTTATTTGGCAAGTAATCCTAAAATTCAAATCCCAAAAAACGAACTTGCCCGTCCTGCCAATGCAAATTATTCGTTCTCCCCCGAGCTGAACCTCAGGGGAGAGAGGATCATAGTACAATCATCTTAACTCCTCCGGGGTTCAGCCCGGAGGACAAATAGATTTTTGTAAATTCTTTTTGTTGGCTCCATATTTTGGGGTCTTATAACTCGCAATGACAACAGATTATTCTTAACTTATTGACGTTGGACTGCCATCAGGCCGGTTTGGAATTTGTTATTTCTGATTTATTCAGGTTAGGTCTTCCGCTTTTTCTTTTTTGCAGCCGGAAACAGTACGTTGTTTAATATAAGCCTGTAACCTGCCGAGTTGGGATGTAGATTAAGGTCGGTAGGGGGGTCGCCCACCAAATGTTGATAGTCTGCCGGGTCGTGGCCTCCGTAAAAAGTCCAGAATCCTTTTCCCAGTTCCCCGTGGATGTATCTTGCTTCGTTGGCTGACTTCAGTTCACCCATGATAGTTACGTTTGACTTGATAACATCTTCGTTAAAAGCGGTTGTTTGTCCCATAAATCCTTTGATTATTCGCTTATGATCCTGCGTTAACATGGTTGGGATAACATCCCACTTAGCCGAAAAATCAAAAAGGGTGAAGTAATCGTTTTTTTGGTTGATACTTCTCGACCGGGTGCTGGTAACATCGATATTTGAAATTTCATAAACCATCGGATTGGTAACAATCTTAAAGTTTTTAAAGGCAAGGCAGGGTGTATAATCCAGTTTCTGTTGTGCGTTGGGATCCATGGGGTCGCCATCAAACATTACATCGCATATATCGGTATTGCGGGCAGCAAGCGCCACATCGTAACTGTCGGCAGCTGAACACATGGCAAACAGGTATCCGCCTCCCAATACAAAATCGCGTATCTTTTCGGCAACTGCAAGCTTTAATTTTGAAACCTTTTGAAAGCCCAATGAGTGTGCCATCTCTTCGGCGGCTCTTACATTTTCCTGGTACCAGGGATAGTTTCGGTAATGCGCCCAAAATTTTCCATATTGACCGGTAAAATCTTCATGATGTAAATGAAGCCAGTCGTAAGTCGGAAGTACTCCGCTTAATACTTCTTTATCGTAAATAACATCGTAGGGAATTTCGGCATAAGTTAAAACCAATGTTACAGCATCGTCCCAGGGCTGCTTATTCTTTGGAGAATAGACGGCTATGCGGGGCACTTTGTTTAGCTTAACAATTTCCATGTTAACATCGGGTCGTGCAATTTCCTGCCTGATTGAAGTTGCCTGCGCATCTGAAATTACTTCAAAGCTAACATTACGTACAATACATTCGTTTTCAAACGATTGGTGATAGGGAATCAAATAGCTTCCTCCACGGTAGTTTAACAACCATTCTACCTCCACACCCTGTTGAAGTACCCAAAAGGCAATGCCATAGCTTTTTAAATGGTTTGTCTGGGTGTCGTCCATGGGGATAAGCAGGTAAGTAGCTCTTGCAGAAAAACTTACCAATATTAACAAAAGGAATATGTATATTTTACGTTTCATGTTTTTTCAGGCTGTGCAAAAGTAACAAAGAATATTACTTTATGTTTAAAACGGCTTTAATCTTGTTTATTGTTTCTTCGGGTACTTTTCCATTTAGCAGGCCGATTGCCTTTAAAATATTTTTGGGAGTATGTTGGTTTTCTATCAATCTGAATAAGTTGTTTTCAGAAGTGAGTACAATTGTATCACCGGGGTAATCTTCTTCTTCTAACTTTTCACCCGGGCGTTTGCCAACAAAACGGATGAGAATATCTTTCTTTGATTGTTTAATCATCTTTTCTGCTAACTCAACAATAGGAGTGGAGGGCTTGTTGTTGATAAACACATCGGTATGGTGGCCGGTGTTAAGTGCAAACAGTAAGTCTTTTGCTGTCTGGCGGGGAGTTACAAACTTGCGCGACATTCGCTTATCCGTTATGGTAATGGGCAACCCTTTCTCAATTTGATTTTTAAATAAAAGGGTAACTGCTCCCGGGCTGTCCATTACATTGGGTAACCTGATTGAAAATGTTTCGGGCACCGGATTAAGGGTTTTAATATAGGCTTCGGTTAAATATTTGCTAACACCGGTAACTCCCTTTGGATTTCTTGCAAGATTTGATGATGCCACAAGAAACTTTTTAGTACCGTACTGCCGTGCCATTTTTAATAGTTCGATGGTTCCGAAAAAGTTAGAGTTGATGGTTTCCAATGGAGCTTCTTCTCCCTGTTTGAACCTCGCAATGGCAGCGAGATGAATAACATGCGTTGGTGTATGTGTCTTGAAAATATTTAAATAGGATGAAGGATTATTGAGGTTTGACCGGGTAATAATCAGTCGTTGTTGCGGTTTATAAAGAGTTTGAGCTGCTTTATCATCGCGGCAGCAAACAACTATCTTGTCAAAAATATCTTTATTAGCCAGCAGGTAATTTGTGAGATTTCTTCCTACGAATCCGCAAGCACCTGTAATGAGTAATGTTTTTGAGTTATTCATAACGTAATGCTTTGGATGGAGAAACTCTGTTGATATACCACGTTGGTATTATTAGTATTAACAAGCTAATGGCAATGACACCCGCATTCAAAAGTAAAAATTGCGTCAAATGTAGCTCAACTGGTACGTAGTCAACGTAATAGGATTGTGGGTCCAGATGAAATACCTTAAACTTTAATTGGATAAAGTAAAACAGAAGCCCGAGAATGTTACCCCAAAGCATACCTGTAAGCACAATTCGTGTGGAGCGAATTAAAAAAATTCGGCCAATGGTTTTGTTGGTGGCTCCCAGTGCTTTTAACAGGCCAACCATTGATGTACGTTCGATAATTAAAATCAACAGAGTTGAAATCATGGTAATACCAGCCACGAGAATTAGCAATACTAATATTACCACAACATTCATATCAAGCAGGTCGAGCCAGTTAAAGATTTGCGGGTAGAGTTCCCTCGCGGTAACAATGTTTAAGTCGTAGGGTATATCGTGATAAATGGTGTTGGCGGTTGCTTTTGCTTTTTCCGGATTCTTTAACATAATCTCTACGGCGCCAACTTCGTCGGGTTTCCAGTTGTTAAGTTTTGTTACCACATCCAGGTCGCCAATAATCAAATTGCCATCAAAGCTTTCAAGTCCGGTGTTGTAAATTCCACTAACAATGAATTTTCTTCCTCGTGCTCCCTGCTCATTATTGTTAACAAACCAAATGCGAATGTTATCACCTGTTTTTAATGTTAATTTGTCGGCCAGCATTTTTGAAATCAATACTTCATAATCTCTCTTTTCAGTAAGTTGAGGTAGCTCTCCGGCAACTAAATTCTTACTTAAAAACGACCAGTCATAATTTGTGCTAACCCCTTTTAAAACAATTCCCTGAATTTGATTGTTGGTTTTTAAAACGCCTCCCTTTTGGGCAGTGAACTGTATGTGTTTCACATTTGGCACTGTTGGCAGCAATTTTATAAAATCTCTGTCTGTAAAAAGGGGTTGTTCTTCCAACGACTTGTTGTTGTCAAACGGAATTATTTGGAGATTCGCCGTAAAACCGATAACTTTGTTGCTTATGGAGTGTTTAAATCCGATAACGATAGCGATGGAAGCTATCATCAGCGCCAGCCCAAGGGCAATGCTTATGTAAGATATTTTTATAACGGGTTGCGAAAAAGAGTTCCCTTTTTTGGAGGAGATGTGACGCGCTATAAAATATTCAAAATTCACCGTGTTGTCGTTTTTCTATAAAAGATTTAGGTTACTTTGCAAAGATATGAGTTCTGTAATACCTTTAATTGAATATTAATTTTTTTATGATTGATAAAATAAAGCGCGTTAATAGCCCTCAGGACACTAACATCAGGTTGTCATTTGTTGTTTTGTTGCTGTTTTTTTTAACGGGTTTGAAAGCAACGGCACAGGATGTTAAGCCTGTGTTGGTTTGTTACGACAGCATTGAAGTTGGTGCACAGCAGTTTAGCGAATACCTACCGTTGCTTATAAATAAAAAAGTCGCGGTATTGGTTAATCAGGCTTCAAGGGTTAACAATGTGTATTTTGTGGATACTTTACTTTCGTTAAAGGTAAATTTGATTAAGATTTTTAGTCCCGAACATGGTTTCCGTGGCGATAAAGATGCTGGCGAATATTTTATTGACGGAAAAGATGCTTTATCGGGTCTTCAGGTTGTTTCGTTGTATGGTAAAAAGAAAAAGCCTTCGGCAGAAGACCTAAAAGACGTTGATATTTTACTAATAGATTTGCAGGATGTTGGCGCACGGTTTTACACCTACATTTCAACCATGAGCCTTGCTATGGAGGCTTGTGCCGAAAGGGGTGTACAGGTTATAGTGCTCGACAGGCCTAACCCCAATGGCTATTTTGTTGATGGGCCGGTGTTGGAAAAAAAGTTCAGCTCGTTTGTGGGTATGCATCCTGTACCGGTTGTGTATGGTATGACCATTGGTGAATATGCCCGTATGGTAAATGGTGAGGGATGGTTAAAAGATGCTGTACATTGTGATTTGAAGGTTGTTAAAATGTCAGGATATCAACATAATATGATCGTCAGGTTGAAACAAGCCCCTTCGCCCAATCTTCCCGACTGGAAATCGGTTTACCTCTATCCGTCGCTATGCTTTTTTGAAGGAACGATTATTTCGGTGGGGAGGGGAACCGACATCCCTTTTCAGGTTTACGGCTACCCTGAACCGAATTTTGGAAGTTTTGGTTTTACTCCCCGAAGTATTCCCGGAAAAAGCAAATATCCGAAATGGAAAGGTAAATGGTGTTACGGGAAGCGGCTTACCGGATTTGCTGAAAATTATAGTAAAAATAAGCCTGAAATAAACCTTTCCTGGCTAATTTCTGCCTACCATGCTGTGCCTGATAGTGTTCAATTCTTTAACAACTACTTTGAAAAGCTTGCCGGTACAGATAAACTGAGGAAGCAGATTGAGCAGGGAAAATCAGCTCAATCAATCAGAGCCTCATGGAAACCTGAGATAAACAGATTTTTAAAAATAAGGAAACGGTATTTATTGTATGAATGATAATTTGACCGAAAAAAAAAGGCTGTCTCAAAAGAAACAGCCTTTTTTAATGACCAATTGGATTATTATTTTTTTGCTCTGCGAGCAGAATAATTAATCTTTAAGGCACTCGATTTTCTCAGCTGCTGCTTAACATCAGTAACAATTCCCATTTTAGTACTTTCATCTACTTTTAATGAGGTAGTTATTTTGTTACGGTCAGCTTCGTTACGAGCCTGGCGCTCACGGGCTATAAATTCACCAATATCCTTAACTGTTGCAAACTGATCGTCCAGCTGAATTCTGGAGTTACTCCCATACAACCTGTGGTTGATTGGGGGACCTATAAGAATATAGCTAACCAACGATTTCTTTTCCAGTTTTTGAATTTGGCTGGCTTCGGGCACTTTGGTTTTTACTTTAGGACTTGTTTCGCGCATGGTAGTTGTTACCATAAAGAAGAATAACAACATAAAGATAATGTCAGGCAGCGAGGAGGTGTTAATGGCTCCTGCTTCTTTGTTCTTTTTAACTTTGAATCTTGACATATTACTCTCCTCCTACGTTTTCAGGTTCAGCTTCGGAAATTGGTACCGGTACCAGTTTGTTGATAATTTTAACCTTGGCCGGGTCAACAAGTTGGCTGTATTTAACGCCATACATTTGCAACGACTTTTGGTCTTTCATTTCGTGAAAAGCCTTAGCCAGTTCATCCTGTACCTTAATATACATTCCATACGAAGTACCGCGGTCGTTTTTAAGTGAGATTACCCCCTTTGAAAGCATAACCTCTTTACCAAGCTCTTTAATGTATTTTGGCTTTACTTCGGGATACTTAGGATTGTTTGGATGCAACGACATAAAGTCTTCAACTTTTGCCTTTAGCATGTTAACATCTCCACGTTGTCCGTCAATTAACAGTAAATCATGGCTGTTAACAAGAATCTTAAGTACGTTTCGGTCGTTAACCTCAACATCATCCTGATTTTTTTCAACAGGTGGAGGCAGCTTTCTAATAATACCGGTGTCAACATCCATAGTGGTGGTTACCAGGAAGAAAATAAGCAATAGAAATGCTATATCCGCCATGGATCCCGCGTTGATTTCCGGAGTTGCTCTTTTTGGCATATTATTGTTTCCTTATTATTTAAATGCTTTTACTACTGACGAATACAGAATTACCAATACGGCAATTCCAAATGAAATATAGGTGGCATACAATCCCATGCCAACCAATTTTGAGGTTTGCGCATTAGTATTAAGCTCTTCCAATCGAAGAGGTGAAAACTGATTGCCGGCAATGGCATAAGCTACTCCAAATACGATAATAAAAAGTACCAGACTTACACCCATCATGGCTGCGCTTTTTGGGTTAGAAGCCATGTTAAAAAAGGCACCTATTATTGTTACAACTACTGCAACAACTATTAGGGCAATCCCCAGGTTAATCAGGGTTTCTGCTGACAACGCATCAAAATAGAAGGCGATACCAGCAATGGCTCCTATTCCTAATAGGGCTACCAGCACCCATTGTGTTATTTTATGAATCTTATCTATCATGATAATTATTTTTTGGCGTAATTCGATAACATATCAATGAAAGAAATTGAGCTATCTTCCATATCACTTACTAAACTATCAATTTTTGAAATGATGAAGTTGTAAAAGATTTGTAGAATAATAGCAACAATCAAACCAAATACAGTTGTTAACAAGGCCACTTTAATACCTGATGCAACAACGGTAGGTGAAATATCACCGGCAGCAGCAATATCATCAAAAGCCTGAATCATACCAATTACCGTACCCATAAACCCAAGCATAGGTGCCAAAGCAATAAACAATGAAATCCAACTTACACCGCTTTCAAGTTTGCCGGTTACAACGCTGCCATAAGCAAGAATTGCTTTTTCAACATCATCCATGCCATTGTCAAATCGGTTAAGACCTTCGCTAAAGATACTTGCAACGGGGCCTCGGGTATTTCTTACAACCTCTTTGGCTGCATCAACGCCGCCGCTTTTTAAGGCATCGTCAACTTTCGTAAGCAGCTTTTTAGTGTTTACGGTTGCCATGCTGAGGTAAAGGATACGCTCAATAGCAATGGCTAAACCAAAAATAAGGGTAAGCAATACAATACCCATAAATCCGGGACCACCTTCAATAAATTTTTCTTTAAGAACCTGGTGAAACGATTTAGGCTCAGCTGCAGCGGGTGCGGCAGCGGGTGTTTCGGCAGCAGCATCAGCTACTTGTGCTGCACTGTCGGCAACAGCTGTACTATCTTGTGAAACAGTCAGTGAGTCCTGCGCAATAACATTTTGTGATAGCCCCATAAATGCTACCATTGCAACGATTGAAAGAAAGGCAATTACTTTTTTCATGATTATTTAAATTGATTTTCAAAAAGTTTTTTGTGTATTTGGCACAAAAATAATAATAAATTATTTACTTATACAAAGATTTACAATATTAACGTAAAAAACATTGCGGAGAGGGCGGGATTCGAACCCGCGATACCCTTTTGAGGTATACACGCTTTCCAGGCGTGCCTCTTCAGCCACTCGAGCACCTCTCCTTTATTTAAAACTCTCAAAAATTTGAGTTGGCAAATGTAAAAAAATATTTATTACTTCGTCAGCTCGCCTCGTAAAGAACGTTGCAATAATTCAATAATTGTTTTACGACTTGTATATCTGCCCATCAGGTACATTAATTTAGTTAAGGCTGCTTCGGTGGTCATGTCGCTACCACTAATAACACCAATGGTATTTAATTCTGCACTGGTTTCATATTTTCCCTGTTCAACTGCACCTGCAATACACTGTGTAACATTTAATATGATAATATCTTTTTCAACGGCTTCCTTCAGCAGCTTTAAAAACCATGGATAAGTAGGAGCATTACCCGATCCAAACGATTCGATAATTATTGCCTTTAAACCGGGTGTGCTAAAAACCGACCGGATGTAATTTTCGGTGATGCCCGGAAAAACTTTTAATATGCCCACATTTGTATCCAGGTTTCTGTGGACTTTTAACTTTTTAAAGTTGGGTTTAATTATTTCGTGTTTATTATACCTTATATAAACGCCTACGTTTGCCAGTTCGGGTGCATTGCCCGAAACAAAGGCGTTAAAGTTTTCGGCATTGTATTTCATGGTTCGGTTGCCGCGCATCAGTTTGTTTTCAAAATAGATGCAAACTTCAGGAACTACCGGTGTTTCATCAACGGTGGCAGCAGCAATTTCGATGGCAGTAATAAAATTGTCGCGGCCATCGGTGCGCAATACGCCGAGGGGAAGTTGCGACCCGGTAATGATAACCGGCTTATTTAAGTTTTCCAGCATAAAACTTAATGCGGATGCAGTATAAGCCATGGTGTCGGAACCGTGTAAAATAACAAAACCGTCATAATCTTCGTAACTTGATTCGATAACATCAGCAATCTTTACCCAATTGTCAGGCGACATATTGGAGGAGTCCAGAATGGGTTCAAAGCAATGAAAATCCAGTTGATAATCAAAGTTTTTTAAAATGGGTACCTGCTCGTAAATGTTTTCAAAGTTAAATGGAACCAGCGAGCCGCTTTTTTCATCTTTAATCATCCCGATGGTGCCTCCGGTATAAATGACTAAAATGGAAGTTTTATCTATCATAACTTATTCTCTAATTGAAATAATTTAACAGCATTTTCGGTGGTGATGGCGGCCAGTGTTTCGGATGCCATATTTTTTATCGAGGCTGTTTTTTCAAGGATATACGGAACGTATGCACTTTGGTTGCGTTTTCCTCTGAAAGGTGCCGGAGTCAAATAAGGCGCATCGGTTTCAAAAACCAAAAATCGGTCAGGTACATCCTTTATAACTTCGCCTATTTTAGCATTTTTAAAGGTGATTACGCCGCCAACGCCCATTAAAAACCCTAAATCCATTATTTTTTTTGCTTCATCAGCGGTTCCTAAAAAACAGTGGAAAACACCTTTTAAGTCATCATCAAGTTCATCTTTTACAATGGGATAAACATCTTGAAATGAATTGCGGGTATGAATGGAAACCGGCAGATGATGCTTTTTTGCCATCGTTAACTGACGGCGAAAAGCGTCCTTTTGTTGCTCGCGAAAGGTTTTGTCCCAATAGAGATCGATACCTATTTCGCCAACGGCAATATATTGTCCGGCTTCCAGCTTTTGCTCAATAAGTGTTAACTCCTTTTCATAGTCATCTTTTACCGAGGTAGGATGCAAACCCATCATGGGAAAGCAGTTTTCGGGAAAACTTTTGGAAAGTTTTTCCATGGCTTCCATGGTGGTTCCGTCAATGTTTGGCAGCAGCATGGTGTTGACGCCGTTATTAATCGCTTCTTTTACAACCTCGTTGCGGTCGGTGTCAAACTCCTCAAGATAGAGGTGGGTGTGCGTGTCAACTAATTTCATGGCGCAAAAGTAGAAGAATTGAAAAGATTATCGTTATTTTGTCTGCAAATTAATAAATCAAATGATAAAGAGAATTTGTGTTTTTTGTGGTTCCAGCATGGGAAATAAGCCGGTTTACCGCGAAGCCGCTAAAGAGTTGGCCGAACTGTTTGTGAAGAAAAATATCGGACTGGTATATGGAGGTGCCAATGTGGGATTGATGAAAATATTAGCTGATACATTGCTCGAATCCGGAAAAGAAGTTATCGGTGTAATGCCGCATAGCCTTATTGCTAACGAAGTGGCTCACACCTCGCTGGAGCATTTTATTGAGGTTGAAACCATGTCGGAGCGGAAGAACAAAATGGCTGAACTTTCCGATGCCTTTATTGCACTCCCCGGAGGCTTTGGTACTTTGGATGAGTTATCGGAAGTATTAACGTATAATCAGTTACGCATTTGTGATAAGCCTTTGGGATTTTTGAACACAGCCGGTTATTACGATAAATTTATGGCCTTTGCCGATCATGCGGTGGAGGAGGGGTTTGTAAGAGCCGAACATCGTAAAAACCTGATTATTTCGGAAGATGTGTCAGGCCTGTTAAAAAAATTACACGAGTACCAACCCCTTGAAACCGAAAAATGGATTAGAGATATTAAGGATGAAAGTAAAAATCGCTGATTTTTGTTATTGAAGTTGCTTAAAGGTTAAATCTTTTGAATTTGTTAAGACGGTGGAAATCAGAAAATAAATTCCATAAGCCCCCTCCTTTTGAAGGGGTGAGGGGGTGGGTAATAAAAAAGGTATTTATTTTCTGACTTCCAAAAGAATACATAACTAACCAGGAAGTTAACTTTAAACAAATTCATTGTTATAAAAAAAACTTGATAAATTATGATAATAGGCATTACCGGAACTTTGGGGGCAGGAAAAGGAACCATTGTTGACTATTTAAAAGAGCATCGGGGGTTTAAACATTTTTCGGCGCGCGATTTTATTACTCGCGAAGTCATTAAACGCGGACTGCCTGTCAACCGTGATACGCTTACCGAAACGGCCAACGATTTACGAAAGAACTTTTCGCCACAATACGTTATCGAACAGCTTTACTATGAAGCCCAAAAGGAGGGAGGCGATGCCGTTATTGAAAGTGTGCGCACGCCCGGCGAAGTTGTTTTCCTGCGTCAACAACCCCGATTTTATCTGTTTGCCGTGGATGCTGACCCGAAAAAACGTTTTGGAAGAATAAAAAAGAGAGGCTCTGCTACCGACCATATTGATTTTGAAACTTTTTTGGCAAATGAAAAACGTGAAATGACCACCACCGATCCCAACAAGCAAAACCTTGGTAAGTGTATTAAAATGGCTGATTTTGTTTTTTATAACGATGGAACAATGGAAGATTTATTTCGGCAGGTTGAAGAAGTCCTTAAAAAAATTGATAAGTCATAATATTTAAGGTAATACCTTTACCCTGTTGTTAACTCAATGAAAATAATTATCTTTGCACTTTCAAAATTAAACAAGAGGTATAAGCTTGTGTTTTATTGCCGGCTTGTAAACTGATATTTTCCACCTCACCTTGCCAAAGCAGGTTATTTTATCCTAATATTATGGAATACAATACAGAAAGACCCCAACTTGTTATTGCTGAATATGGCCGTAACATTCAAAAAATGATTGATCACGTCATTACCATTGAGGATCGTGAGAAACGTACAAAATCAGCAAATGTTATCGTTAACATTATGGCACAGATGAACCCGCAGGTTCGCGAAAATGAAGATTATATGCATAAGTTATGGGATCATCTTCATTATATTGCCGATTTTAAGCTGGATGTTGACTCACCTTATCCCCCGCCACAAAAGGACACCTTTCAAAAAAAGCCCGACCCCATTCCGTATAGCGATAATAAAATTACTTTTCGTCATTATGGTAAATATGTTGAAAAGATAATTGCTAAGATTAGTGAAATGGAAGATGGTGAAGAAAAAGACCTTTTGATAAAAATCATAGCCAATCACCTAAAAAAATCGTACCTCTCCTGGAACCGTGATTCGGTAAACGACGAAACTATTTTTAAACATCTTGAAGAGCTTTCGGGAGGGCGCCTTAAACTAACCGAAGGCCAGCAGTTGTTATCAACCAACGAAATACTTTCACGTAACCGCGGGCCTAAACATAAATCGAGTAACTACAGAAAAGATAACGGAGGTAAACGCCGGAATTATAACCCTAAAAGGTATTAGCACTTTTTTGTATTTATGATTTTTTAAGAAATTCACTCCATTCTTTGCAGCTCTTCCTATTGTGAAAATCAATTAATTGTCTATTTTTATGCTGTTAATTAAATAGCAGAACTATGGATTTTAAAACAATAATATTTGATTTCGGAGGAGTGGTTATCGACATTGACCCTCAACTAACTATCAACGAATTTAAGAAGCTTGGCATGTCCGATTCGGATACATTCTTAAAGCCCGGTTTTATTAATAATGTGATACGTAAGTTTGAAAGGGGGATATTAACTCCTGAGGTCTTCAGAGATAAGGTGAGAGCCGAAGCCGGTATTAATTTTACCGACCAGCAAATTGACGATGCCTGGAATGCCCTGTTGTTTGATATTCCTGCCGAAAGAATAGAGGTGATTGAAGAGGTGAAGAAAAACTATAAAATATTATTGTTAAGTAATTCCAACGAAATACATTACGATTTATATGTGCGCGACTTACAGCTTAGGTTTGGCTATCGTGAGTTTGATGAGTTGTTTGATAAAGCCTATTTTTCGTTTGACCTTCATTTAAGTAAACCCGATATTGAAATTTACGAATTTGTAATGTATCAGCATAAATTAAATCCTGCCGAAACACTTTTTATCGATGATAATATTGATAACATCAAAACGGCAAAATCGTTGGGATGGAAAACCTTTCACCTTGAATCACCTAACAGGATTCGTGATATTTTTACAAAAGGTAGGCTTAATAAGGGGTTAGATATTCAATAGTAGAGTTAAGTCAACCTCAAAGTAGTGTCATTGCGATGATGAGGTACGAGGTTCCGATAGCTATCGGAAGCAATCTCAATATGCCACTTTGAGGTTGATTTGACAGTAGTTTTATTGTACCATTACTTTTCCTGTGAAAACAGTTCTGTTTTGAGCTGAAAAGCGATAGAGATAAAGGCCGGCACCCGGTACGGAAACTTCAAATTGTTTGTCGGCTGTTGTTTTTTTAGTGCTGCTCAGTAAGCGTCCTGTCAAATCGTAAACGGTTACCACAAAATTTTCTGCCGGATGGTTACTATTTACCGCAAACTTAATGGTGTTGTCTTTTCCAAATGCTTTAATGGTTCCAAAAATTGATTGCGGGTTGTAAATAGCCGATGCGGGGGTAGCAAGCCATACCGACCCGTTCATAATTAGTTTCCGGTGGTTGCCGTTTGCATCCTCAAGCCATCCGTCGTACAGGTTGTCGCCATTATCTCCTGTTCCATCATCTGCCGGTGAGCTGTCTCCTAAGGCAACTACTTTTCCTGCGCCAAAAACTGCATAGGCACACATTACATTTTTGTTGCCCGAAGTGGAAGAACCTTCTTCGTAAACAACTCCTTTTACACTGTTATTTTGGTTAGGATAAAGGGTCATTGAAGTTCCTCCGTAAAACTCTACGCGGGTTACTTTTCCATAGGGACCGTTAAGCAACGGGTCGTTGGGTAAGTTGGGAATGTTATTGGTTTGTTCGTTAAAAAATTCATAGTCGAATTTTATTCCAAACGGATTAGATGTAATTGAGTTGTTGTTTATCAGGTCGTTCCATATTGCAGGCGAATCAATACCGTCGCCATTGCGGTCGGAGTTGTTATGATCCGATATCATAAACAAGCCCCCTCCGTCTTTAACAAATTGTATGATAGCCGATTTTTCACTTGAAGTAAATTTAATATTGGGTTCGCAAACCACAAAAACGTCATAATTAGAAAGATCCTGCGGATTGCCCGGGTTAAGGTAGGTAATATCGCCGTTATAAGGTAAAGTTTCAACATGGTAACCTTTTTTTACCAATTCAATACCCCACGATGACAATGCCCCCGTCCAGTAGTATTCGCCTGTATTAGAGGTGATGTTGTTTTGTGAAGGCGTGGGTATTTTTTGTGCATTGGCTTCATACCCTCCTGTGTGTGCATTGGGACTGTAGTCAAGGTTCCATTTGTCGGCGTCAATTACCCAGTCGGCATTGCCTGCTGTTTCGGCTTTCGAGGCGTCAAAAAGAAATTTCTTTTGCGAAAAAGTGGTTGTTGCAACCAACATCGTTACAATAAATAATATGTATTTCATCTGTTTCGGTTTCTAAAAATAAAGGGCGGCAAAGATATGGATAAATTGTTAACGGAAAGATTCTTTTATGCCTTGCAGATTGGGAATAGTCGCAATGCCTTCCGTTTGCTTTGGTGGCTAATTCCTATTTTGATGTGCTGACACCATTATAGACCCGATAGAGTATTGTCGGATTTTGTTGTCTGGGACTTTGTCAAAGTTGCTAATAATCTTAAAAAAACCCTGTGTTAAATCCCCGAAGGGGATGCAATATGAATAACCATACGTGCCAGCGTATGGAG
>JALVAQ010000435.1 GCA_027011095.1 Bacteroidales bacterium | reverse complement strand
AACTAACTACCATGAATCGAAGAAAATTTATAAAGAACACCTCATTTTTTATTGCCGGCATAACGCTTCCGGCTGTTTTAATAAATTGCACCAAAAAACCTAAAGAGCCTGTCAATCCTAATCCGGAGAAGAAATTAAAAGTACTTATTATTGGAGCCGGAATTGCCGGCTTATCGGCAGCCTCCAGTTTGCAAAAGGAGGGATACGAAGTAAAAGTCATCGAAGCAAGTAATCGTTATGGGGGACGCATTAATTCGATAGATTTTAACGGCGACACGGTCGATGCAGGTGCATCGTGGATACATGGGATTACCGGAAACCCCTTGTATAGCCTGAGTCAACAAAATGCAATTATTACCAGGCAAACTCATTACGAACCATCCTATATTTTTGATATTGATGGCAGTGAGATTACTGAGGAAGACTGGAGCAATATTGAACCCTATCTAAATCAATTGGTAGATATTGCCTATGATAATCAAGATTTATCATTGCAAGGTTTACTGGAAATAATAGCTCCTCAATTAAATTTAACTGAGCGGCTAAAACGTCTTTTTTATGGTGCAGTACGTTCCGAAATTGAAATCCCTTACGCCATAGATGCCAAAGATATTTCTGCCAGAGCTTTGTTGGTTGACGACTCTTTTCCGGGAGAAGATGTTGTTTTTCCAGGCGGAATGCATCAACTAACTGATGTATTGGCTCAGGGTATAGATATTTCCTATAATAGTTTTGTTTACAAGATAGATTATAGTGGAGACCAGGTTGCTGTCTATGTGAAAAAATATTCGGAGGTTGATGAAAAAAGGGCTTGCTATGCTTGTCATCATAATACCAATGCCAATAATTTATCGGAGGATGAAGTGTTTAGTGCTGATAAAGTAATTGTTGCCCTGCCTTTGGAAATGCTAAAAAGAGAAAATGTGATTTTTTCTCCTGCATTTTCAAATACAAGAACAGAGGCTTTAAACGCTCTTGAAATGGGCATAATGAATAAAGTTTTCTTAAAATTTGAAGAGAATTTTTGGTATGAAGATGCTTATTTTCTAGAATTCTTAAAGGAAGATTACTCCAATGTTATTGAATTTTTTAGTCCAACACCTACCGGATTGGATAATATTTTAGTAGCTGTACTTGCAGGGCATCATGCTAAGCGTATTGAAACCATGAGTGATGCAGAAGTTGAAGAATTGGTGATGAGTGATTTAAAAGGAATGTTTGGAAATAATATCCCCTCACCCACCGCTATTACGCGAACAGCCTGGCATAGTGATCCTCTTGCTTTGGGTGCTTATCCTCATTTAAAGCCGGCAAAAAAAATGACAGTTTGTGACACCATAG
The DNA here is from genome assembly GCA_027011095.1 of Bacteroidales bacterium. Classification (GTDB taxonomy): domain Bacteria; phylum Bacteroidota; class Bacteroidia; order Bacteroidales; family F082; genus B16-G9. The sequence continues at coordinate 299 of JALVAQ010000435.1, read as the reverse complement.
CAAACGATTTAGATATGAAAGTATTTTTCGCAGGTGATTTTGTGGTAAAAGAATATCTGGCCACGGCTCACGGTGCTTACATTTCCGGCATAAGAGCCGCTCAGAAAATTATGGATAGTGTTATGGTCTAAAAAAGAATATCAGTGATTACGATTACCACACAAAATAATCGTGCAGTAACGTAAAGCACACTCCTTATTAGTTAACAATATAAAGATTAATAAAATAAATATGATAAAATCAACTTATTATTATTGGAAAGATATATTAGACAAAATAATACCGGCATAAGCACAAGG
>JALVAQ010000434.1 GCA_027011095.1 Bacteroidales bacterium | reverse complement strand
CCATAAGTATTATCAAGGTCTTCTTCCATATCAAATTTATCATTTAATATAACCTTGAAAGTATTGTAGCCGTTATCAACAAGTTCACCAAACTGGTGGGTTTCTCTGATTTCAATTTTATTTAGTACGGTGTCTTCTAAAAATTTTGATTTTGAAAAAATGTATTTTTTAATAAGTTCTCCCTGTGCTTCAATAATATACTCATTACTGTTTAAAATTTTCATGGTATAGTTAAGTGCTACAGCCTGGGGTACAGCAGTATCAAAAACAACTTTAAAAGGAGCCTCATGATACAATTCGGTTTTCATTAATCCCTCTTCAAGAAAATAAGAGATTTCAAAATCAAGTTTTTTAATCGCTCTGTACGACAACGAAAAAGAGGTAAGTTTTCCAATTTCGTTTTCAACATTTTGCTGGTTGTTGCTAAGGCCGATTCCTATTAATGACGAAGGGTCGAGTGCCGATTTGTCATCTTTTACCAATACCGACGATTTAACTTCAAAAACCGGTGAAGTATATTTGTTAAAAAGAAAAGCTACCACAACGGCCACAAATACAGCAATGGCAAACAGGTACCAAAAGCGTACAAATTTAAAAAACAACGATTTTATGTCAACGGATTCTTCCTGTTGTTGCTGCTGATATTGTAAATTGTTAATATTATTTTCCACTTTGTGAGATGATTTTTGTTTTTATTTTTGAAGATAATTAAGCAAAAGTATGGTGGTTGAGATAAACCCGAATACAACACCATAGGGGAATTGGGCAAAGGTAAATTGTTTTCCTTTTACCGGTGTTACATAAACAATGTCGTTGGGTTTTAAATAAAAATAATCCGATTCCAGAATGTTTCGTTTTGTCAAGTCAAGGTAAACAACTTTTGAGCCTGTTTTGGTTTGTCTGATAACCGCTACCTTTTCACGATTGGCAAAATCGGTTAAATCGCCCGACATGGAAACCGCTTCAAAAAGGTTAATGCTGTTTTGGTAAACTTTGTATTGCCCGGGGCGGTTAACTTCACCAAGTAAAGTAAGGTTAAAGTTTACCATTTTAACAATTACAACAAACTCCTTTAAATATATCTTGAGGTTATCTTTGAGCTTGGCTTTTATTTCGTCAACGGTAAGATTTTTTACCAATATTTCGCCGGTAAGTGGAAAATCCAAATTTCCCTTTTCGTTTACTGTATAACTGTTTAAGTATATAGAAGCATCACTGTTTAAGTAGCTACCCGTTGCCCCGCTCGGATTAAGAAGGATTGTGGTTTGTTGGTCTAAACTTACAACCTTAACATACAGATTATCACCCGGTTGTATTCTATATTCAATATTTTTATCGTTGTAAAACGAACTTAATGTGTCGGCTTCATCCTTTACCTGCATATAAAGCATCTTTTTTTGTGGTACACACGACGAAAACAGGACGGCAATCAACCCTATCCAAAAAACGGTTTTTAAACTTAGCGGAATAAAATTTTTCATTAATGTAAATGTCTTATAACTTGTTATAGTCTTTTTGCGTTATCTTTTCAGTAAAAAAGATAAAGGGCAAATTTAAACCTTTTTTTAAAAGTGCGGCTAAGTAGTCAACAAATAATAATATTTAACCATTTTTTAAGTCCGTTTAGTAGAGTTAAGCTACTTTTGCACTATTAAATTTTTAAGCTTATGAAAAAATACATGATCCTTTTTTTGTCAATTGGCCTTTTTATTTCTGCTTTCGGACAACCACAGAAAAATGCAAAAATTCCGGCCATTCTTTCAAACATCACACACGACACTGATGGAAATCTTGTTTACGTTTCTCCTAAAACCGGTGCAAAATCGGCTTTTGTTGAAGAAAAACCTTTTTATTCTTCCGATAGTATTTTAATCAATCCTACCGGCACGGAAGCCGGTATTTCGTTTGATTTTGGAAAAAAAGACTTTTGGGGAACCATTTATTATGGTATGTATGCACAAAAAGGTTCTAAATTTCCCCAGCCTGTTTTCTTTAAAAAGAAAGCTAAAATAATTGAGGGAAAAGCAGATATAAACTTAAAAGCCATGGCCGGAAAATATGATATTGCCAATTATGAAACTACCGGACATGCAAAAATAGGTTATCGCATCGTAAACAGTAAAGGAGCCATTATTTACGATGGAAAAATCAATGTTAAAGGAGAAGGCCCTTTTGAGGTAGATTTGTCAATAGTTGAAGGCCCTTTTGTTAATAAGGTTACCGAAACCGAAGCCGTTATTTGGTTTAACACCAACCGCCCGTGCAGCCCGTCCGTTATGGTAAACGGCAGGGTGTTTAAAGCCTCTGCCAAAATGATGAATATGATGGGAGATGTTCATCACGAGATCAGAGTTCATCATCTTAAGCCTGATACAAAATACAATTATACTGTTTCTTATGGCGATTGGAAAGAACAGTATTCGTTTAAAACAAATCCAAAAAAGGGCAGCCGTGAGCCGTTTACTTTTGCTTTTACCAGCGATTCGCGACAAGGAAATGGTGGCGGCGAACGAAATATTTATGGTGCCAACGCCTATATTATGAAAAAAATGGCGGCACTTGCACTTTCAAAAAATGCTGCATTTTTTCAGTTTACGGGTGATATGATTAATGGTTATTCTTCCAGTGTGGGAGAAGCCCGTTTGGAATATAAAAATTGGAAGCGAGGCATTGAAAGTTTTTGGCATTACATACCTTTTTATGTGGCTCCCGGAAACCATGAGGTGATGGTTACCACCTTTAATGACGGAAGTAAATATGGTTTGTCGGTGGATAAATTTCCTTATGGTACCAACTCGGGTGAGCGCATTTTTTCAGATGAATTTGTAAACTTTGAAAATGGGCCCGTTAGTGAAGACGGGAGTAAATATGATCCTGATAAAAACGAGGTCGATTTCCCTTCCTATCGCGAAAATGCCTATTACTATGTTTATGGAAACACAGCCGTCGTAGTAATGAACTCCAACTATTTATATACCCCCAGCACCTACAAAATTCCTGAAATTGGTGGAAATGTACATGGTTATATAATGGATAATCAGCTGGCATGGCTCGATAAAACCCTTTCAAACTTAAGCAAAGATAACGATATTGATAACATTTTTGTTACCATTCACACGCCGGCCTTTCCAAATGGTGGCCATTCGGGAGATGATATGTGGTATGGCGGCAATAACAAAATCAGGCCGTATATTGCGGGCAAACCGGTTAAAAAGGGAATTATTGAGCGTAGAGATGAGTTTTTAAATATTATTGTAAATAAAAATCCCAAAGTGGTAGCTTTGTTAACCGGCGATGAGCATAATTATTGCCGCATGAAGATAACCGACAAAACGCCGCGCTACCCCGATAACTGGAATCATAAAAAGCTACATCTTAACAGGCCGTTTTGGCAAATTACCAACGGCTCGTCGGGAGCACCCTATTATGGACAGGAAAAATTAATCTGGTCTTCTTCGGTTGAAAAGTTTTCAACGCAATATGCCCTTATGCTTTTTACCATTGAGGGCACAAAAGTTAAACTAACGGTTATCAATCCCGATACCATGGAAAAAATTGAAGAAGTTTTGCTAAAAGATTAATTGCTTATTGCTCATTAGTAAACCATTATGTTAATAAGGTAGTTTTTATCGCAAGTGGAGGGTCTCACTTTTTGTTAATAAGGCTGGAATTATTACCTTTACTCGCTAAAAATTATCAATATGGAAAATCGTTGGGTGTTTAAAGAAGCACCTGAAAGTGAGGTTGTTGAACGACTTTCAAAGGAGCTCAACATTAATCGCCGACTAGCTGCTTTGCTGGCCCAACGGGGGATTACTGACTTCAATCAGGCAAAAAGTTTTTTCAGGCCTAAATTATCCGACCTCCACGATCCCTTTTTAATGAAGGATATGGATAAAGCTGTTGAACGAATTCAAACAGCTGTATTTAAGGGAGAAAAAATTGTTGTTTATGGCGATTACGATGTGGACGGAACCACGGCGGTTTCCATTGTATATAACTTTTTAAAACACATTCATAAAAAGGTTGAATTTTATATTCCCGACCGGTATAAAGAGGGATATGGAATTTCTTATAAAGGAATAGATACGGCCATTGAGCATGGCGCTACCTTAATGATAACCCTCGACTGTGGAATTAAGGCAGTTGATAAAGTTAAATACGCGAACCAAAAAGGGTTGGACATTATAATAGGTGACCACCACAGGCCCGGAGACGAATTGCCTGCTGCCTATGCAGTGCTTGACTCAAAGCGCGACGATTGCAGCTATCCGTTTCATGACCTTTCAGGGGCGGGCGTTGGGTTTAAGCTTACCCAGGCCATTGCCAGGAAAATGAAAATAGATGAAAAACTTGTTTTTGAATCTCTGGATTTAGTTGCCATAAGTATTGCTGCCGATATTGTACCCATTATCGGTGAAAACAGGATACTGGCTTACTTTGGACTTAAACAGTTGAATAAAAACCCTCGTCCCGGTATTCTTACCTTGCTAAAATCGGCAGGATTAAGAGAGGGAAAGGGTAAAGAATTTTATTTTGATAAGGAGATTACCATTAGCGACTTTGTATTTTTGCTGGGCCCGCGAATTAACGCAGCCGGAAGACTGGAGAGTGCTACTGACTCGGTAAAGCTTATGATTAGCAAGGATATGGAGTATGCCGATAAACTGGGAAAACAAATTAATAATCTGAACCTTCATCGCCGCGATCTCGACAGAGACATTACTAAAGTTGCCATTGATATGATTGAGGAAAGCAACGATATGAAAAACCGAAAAACAACGGTTGTTTACAATCCTAAATGGCATAAAGGAGTTGTTGGTATTGTGGCTTCGCGGCTTATCGAAAATTTTTACAGGCCAACCATTGTTCTTACCCAATCAGACGGATTAATTTCGGGGTCGGCACGTTCGATTAAGCAGTTTGATATTTACGATGCTATCGATTCATGTTCACATCTTTTAGAACATTTTGGCGGTCATACATTTGCTGCCGGCCTGGCATTTAAACCTGAAAACCTTGAGGAATTTATTGCCTGCTTTGAAAAATATGCTCAGGAACATCTTACCGATGATATGATGATTCCGGAAATTGAATTGGATGCCGAATTGTTTATCAGCGATATCAACACAAAATTTTATAACATATTAAAACAATTTGCCCCTTTCGGGCCGGGTAATATGTTGCCGCTTTTTCAGTCTTCCGATTTAATAGATACCGGATATGCCCGTCTTGTGGGTAAAAACGGAGGAGAACATTTAAAATTTTCGGTGGTTCATCGTAACCGTTCGGGAAATCCGGTTCCTGCCATTGCTTTTAATCAGGGGCATCATATTGATCGAATTAAAAACGGAGACCCGTTTAAAATCTGTTACCATATTGTGGAAAATTCGTGGCAGGGGGTAACCAATCTCCAACTCAGAGTTAAGGATATCAGGTTCGAAGACTAATCGTTAATTTCAATATTGATTCGGTAACTTTTTAGCTTGAAAGCAAAAAATAACAGTACAATTCCCACCAAAATAGCTAAAACTCCGGTAAGTACCACCATGTATCTTGCCATTTCAAAAGGGTTAAACAACAAAGCTGTTCCAAACACAATTGTAATTAATCCATTTATAATAAAGGAGGTTTTACCATTATATTCCGTTGGTAGATTAAAGGCGGTATAAAGTTGTATAATTCCCATAAGAATTGCCCATAAACCTATTATTATTACAAAAAACTGTAATGAATTTTGAGAGAAAAAGGTGAGCATAACACCTAAAATCAACATTACCAATCCTTGTATCAAATCGTAAATTTTAAAAAGATGATTTTTGTAATTGGAATATACACCATACAGCATAACCAACGAGGCAATTAAAATCAAAGCCCCAAGATAGGTTACAATGGTTAATATTAAACCCTGTGTGGCAAAAATGGCAAGAATACCGTAAAACAGTGCAATAAGGCCACTTACGAGCAACAGGCTCCAGTTGTTGTTTAATTGTTTTTTCATAATAAATAAATTTGGTACTAAAGTAGCTATTTCGGCTCTAATACCGGAGCTTGAAATAAAAAAAATATTGTAATTATTTACCAGCCTCAAAACTACACAATAAAAGTTGGTTTGCCTCAAAAAACATAGTTATTAACAATTTTGG
>JALVAQ010000433.1 GCA_027011095.1 Bacteroidales bacterium | reverse complement strand
AGTTAATTCCATGAAAATAGTACTTTACCAAATTAACGTTGATGGCATAGCAAATGGAGGCAATCAGCACCAGCGACGAGTAAATTATACCCGTATCTAAATCCACGCCACTGGCAGCATAAATCAGCCCGACTGCTCCGGCCAGCCCGATGATTACACCTGCAATATTAAACCAGTGTGTTTTTAGTTTAAAAAACATAATCCCGATTATCACCGTAAAAAGCGGCGTGAGTGAGTTAAGCGTGCCTGCCAGCGAACTGCTGATATGGGTTTCGGCAATGGCAAACAGATAGGCCGGAAACAGGCTGCCCACAATACCCGACACAAACAACAGCCAATACATTTTCTTTGGTGTCTTTTTCAGCGCTTTATAAGCCCACGGCAGCATAAACAAAAAGGTGAGCACAATGCGTAGCAGTCCCACCTCCGGCCCGGTAAAATAGAGCAGCGACTGTTTTATTAAAATAAAAGAGCTGCCCCAAACCAACACCAGTGCAAGTAAAATAAGCCACGAAATAAGTGTCTTGTTACTATTCATTTTTTTTTGTTGAAGTTGCTAAAGTAATCTAAAACACCAAATAGGAGCGCAGGCTGTTTTAAGAAAAGCGATTGGCTAATTCCATTTTTGATGTCTAAAGGTTTTATCAGGCCAATAGGACACTGATTTTTTATGATTTTTGATTTGACTGGTTTTTTCTTTCTTATCATAACAATCAGTTCTATCAGTCCAATCAGTGTACTATTAAAATGAAGTCAGGTTTTGTTTCCAACAGGATAATCCCCCAATTACATAGGCAATATATTTCTAAATAAATTGTTACATTAAAAATGGAATAAATCAAATACTTAACCTGGCCTACAGTATAAAAATTAATGGCCTTGCCGGAAAAAGCTACAAAAACACCCCGTGAATACACTTAAAAACAAACTCCGACAGCGGGCCGTAATCCTTGGCATCCACTGAGCCGTAACCCTTACTTTTTAAATCGAGCATACGAATTTCGGAAATGATTTTTCGGATAACTCCGGGAGGATAATTCCGGGCTGCCATAGCATAATCGTTAACAAACGCCGGGTTAACACCAATTGAAGAGGCAATTTCGCGCGGATTGCCATTTTTAAACCGGTGATATAAAAATACTTTTACAAAAAAATGGTAAAGCATCACGGTAATCATCTGTAACGGATTATCCTTTGGATTGGCTTCAAAATAATGAACAATCTGTTGCGCTTTAAAAACATTTCTGGTTCCCAACGCTTTTGTAAGCTCAAAGATGTTAAAATCTTTGCTGATACCAATGTTGGTTTCGATGGTTTGGGGTGTAATGCTTTTTGTGTCGTTTGCAGTAATAAACAGCTTATTAATTTCGTTAACCAGCCTGCTTAAATCGCTTCCCACATAATCGGCCAGCAAACGGGTTGAAACAACATCAATACTATATCCTTTGTCCTTTACATATTTGTCAATCCATCCCGGAATTTGGTTGTCGTAAACCTTTTTTGTTTCCAAAAAGGTAACCTTATCCGATTTTTTCAACTTCTTGTAAAAGCTCTTTCGTTTATCCAGCTTTTTGTATTTGTAACCCATTACAAGGATGGTATTTTCCTGCGGGTTTTCAATGTACGACTCCAAATCGTCCAGCTTGCGATTATTGGCAGTTAAATCCTGTGCTTCTTTAACTATAATTACCTGATAATTACCCAGCATGGAATACACGCGGCATCTGTCGGCAATATCGCGAGCCGTAACATCGCGTCCATAAACCACCGTTTGATTAAAAGCCCGGTCGGCTTCCTCAAGCACATTGTTTTCGATGTATGAAATTACCTCGTCAATGTAATACGCCTCCTCGCCATGTAAAAAATAAATGGGGCTGTACACCCTGTTAACAAGGTTGCGCATCAACTGCTCGAATGAGATATTTGCTGCCATTAAAAACGAAGATGTTTTACCGTAAGTCCGTTATTGATAAGCTGTTTTAACGAATTGATACCTATTTTAATATGGTCGTCAACAAAGTTATCGTTTACTTTTTTATCACTTTCGGAGGTTTTAATTCCTTCGGGAACCATGGGCTGGTCAGAAACCAGTAACAACGCTCCGGTGGGAATCTTGTTGTAAAACCCCACTGAAAAAATGGTAGCTGTTTCCATATCAATAGCCATGGCTCTTACCTTACGGAGATAGCTTTTAAACTTTTCGTCGTGTTCCCACACACGCCGGTTAGTGGTAAATACGGTACCTGTCCAATAGTCGCGACCCATATCGCGAATGGTGGTTGAAATGGCCTTTTGCATATTAAATGCCGGCAAGGCAGGTACTTCAGGCGGAAAATAATCCAATGAAGTTCCGTCGCCCCGAATGGCCGCAATGGGCAAAATAAAATCACCTACTTCATTTTTCTTCTTCAAACCTCCGCATTTTCCCAGAAAGAGTACGGCTTTTGGTTTAATTGCACTTAGCAAATCCATTACTGTTGCGGCGTTGGCACTTCCCATACCAAAATTAATCATGGTAATGTTATCGGAAGTGGCACATGGCATGGGATTTTCTTCGCCTACCACTTCAACATGATTCCATTCGGCAAAAAGATCAAGGTAATGCTTAAAGTTTGTCAGCAAAATATACTCTCCAAACTTTTCCAATGGAAGCCCTGTATATCGATATAGCCAGTTGGTTACAATTTCCTGTTTTTCCATAAAGATACTGTTTTGCCTGCAAATTTACTATTTTTTACCGGATGACGCTACATTAAAAAACTCATCATAATACCTGCGGCAACGGCAGAGCCGATTACTCCGGCCACGTTGGGAGCCATGGCGTGCATTAATAAATGGTTAGTCGAATCGTAGCGTAATCCTTCGGTTTGAACCACGCGGGCACTGTCGGGCACGGCCGAAACACCGGCAGCGCCTATTAAGGGGTTTATTTTATTGTCGGACGATGAAAACAGGTTCATCACCTTTGCAAAAATTACCCCTCCTGCAGTAGCTACAACAAACGAAAGTGCCCCCAGTACAAATATTAAAATGGATTGCGATGTTAAAAACACATCAGCCTGGGTTGATGCACCCACTGTTAAGCCCAATAAAATGGTGACGATATCTATTAACGAAGTGCGGGCAGTGTCGGCAAGTCGTTTGGTTACTCCGCTCTCTTTTAACAGGTTTCCGAAGAAAAGCATCCCAAGCAGTGGCAGTGCTCCCGGCGAGATAAAGGTGGTTAAAATAAGCGCTACGATGGGGAAAATTATTTTTTCGCGTTTGCTTACAGCCCTTGCCGGTTTCATGCGAATGGTACGCTCTTTTTTGTTGGTGAGAAGGCGCATTACAGGAGGCTGTATTACCGGAACCAAAGCCATGTACGAGTATGCGGCAATGGCAATGGGGCCGATGAGGTTTTTGGTTTGAAGCCCGTGGACAATGCTACCGTTGGCAAGTTTTGAAGAAAGAAAAATTGCCGTTGGGCCGTCAGCTCCCCCGATAATGCCGATGGCTCCGGCTTCGGGCATGTTAAAACCAAGATAAAGCGCTCCTAAAAAAGTAAGAAAGATACCCACCTGAGCAGCTGCTCCCAATAAAATAAGTCGTGGACTGGAAATCAATGAGGAAAAGTCGGTCATGGCGCCAATTCCCAGAAAAATTAAAGGTGGATAAATACCTTTTACCACACCGTAGTACAAATAGTTTAGCACGCTGCCCTGCTGATAAATCCCCAATTGAAGATTGATGCCTCCATCCTGAAAAAACGGGATATTACCAATGATGATACCGGTTCCAATAGGGACTAAAAGCAATGGCTCGTAATCGAACCGGATGGCAAGAAAGATAAACAGTAACCCTACGGCAATCATTATCAGGTTTCCGGAAGAGGCATTTCTAAATCCTGTAAAGCTGATAAATTTCTGAATGCCGTTAAGAATTTCTGCACCGAAATTTAAACCTGAATTTCCTGCTGAAGATACGCCGGCTACCGATACAGGAGCGGCAAAGCTGTTGGTTTGGTGCAACAGGGTATGAACAATAAACAGCACAACAATAGCCGCAGCTACGGTAAACGCCTTTTTATATTGAGGTTTCATGTCTGTGTATTTTCAGGGTTACAATTTAATTTCCATTAAAACCGCATCTTGCAGCACCGCTTCGCCCTCTTTTACTGCCACCGATTTAATGGTTCCCGCCTTATCGGCTTTTAAAGTGTTTTCCATTTTCATGGCTTCGTAAATTAAAAGGTTGTCATCAACACTAACTGTGTCGCCCTCTTTTACAAATACTTTCATAATATTGCCGGGTAGGGGAGCCTTCACTTTAAAAATCCCCGATTGTTTTTTAATCTGTTCCGAACCGGGAGGTAATACCACGGGTTTGCGCACCAAAACAGGTGTTTTTGAAGTGTTCATCGCCTTTTTAAGCTCAACATTATACAGCGAGCCGTTGACCTCTATTTTGGCAACGCTGTTTTCGAGGCTTTTAATCTCTACTTCGTATTCGGTACCTCTGATTATAAAATTGAATGTTTTCATCTGATTTTTTTCTGTCTGATTGATATTTTATAAGTTACGTTCAGCTATGATTTTCTCCACCGGTTTATTCCATAAATTTTTGAACTCCAGGGTGAATATACTTTTGATATTTTTTTGATGGTGAGTACATTGCTTTCGTCATCGTGTAAATCGCGGCATAAATAGATGGCCATGGCAATGGCTGCCGCCGTTTCGCCACTAATGTGGAGGTCATCCTCCTTTTTAATGTGCTTTGGAAATCGGCCTGTTTTGATAAGGTTTTGCCTTATTTGCCAGCTTAAAAATTTCGACAGGCCGCTAAACAGGTAAAATAAAAGGAGCAATGCCAAAAAAACAATTACATAGCCTGTTAGTGCTATCACAATTCCTTCTTTAATTATTGCAGGTATTTGAATTTCTAGAAACATGACGGTTAATTTATTAAAGTTAAAGTGGGATGTTTGAATGCTTTTTTGGAGGATTGGAATCCTTTTTGGTAGCAAGGGTTTGCAAGGCTCTGATAATTCGAAATCGTGTGTTGCGTGGCTCGATTACATCGTCGATAAAGCCATAGCGGGCAGCTTCGTAAGGATTAGAAAATTTAAGGCTGTATTCCTCTTCTTTTTCTTTTACATAAGCTGCTTTTTCCGCTTCGGTTTTTAATTTACCAATGTTTTTTCCTTCAAGAATTTTGATGGCACCGGATGCTCCCATCACGGCAATTTCAGCCGATGGCCAGGCATAATTAATGTCGCCTCGCAGCTGTTTTGAACCCATCACATCATGCGCACCGCCATACGATTTTCGTAGAGTAACTGTTATTTTGGGAACAGTAGCTTCGCCATAGGCAAAAAGCAGCTTGGCACCGTGAATAATGATTCCGCCAAACTCCTGATTACTTCCGGGCAAAAATCCCGGTACATCAACAAGCGTAACAATGGGTATGTTAAAAGCATCGCAGAACCTTACAAATCGTGCAGCTTTACGCGATGCATTTATATCCAACACCCCCGCCAAATAGGCTGGCTGATTGGCAACAATACCCACCGACATGCCGTTAAAGCGGGCAAAGCCGGTAACAATGTTCATGGCGAAATGGCGCTGTACTTCGAGAAATTCGCCGTTATCAACAATGGAGAAAATTACATCTTTAACATTGTAGGGTTGATTGGGGTTTTGAGGAATGATTTCGTTGAGCAAATCTTCCATTCGGTGAATGGGGTCGTTGTTTGCTACTACCGGGGGGTCTTCGAGGTTATTTTGCGGCAGAAATGAGATTAGTTTTCTTAAAATTAAGATGCCCTCTTCTTCACTGTCGGCAATAAAGTGTGATACTCCCGATTTTTTGCCATGTACATCGGCACCACCCAGCTCCTCAGTTGTAATGTCTTCACCTGTTACCGTTTTTGCTACTTTTGGCCCGGTAACAAACATATAGCTGCTGTCGCGGCTCATAAGAATAAAGTCGGTGAGTGCCGGTGAGTAAACAGCTCCTCCGGCACAAGGGCCAAAAACCGCTGACAGTTGTGGAATAACTCCCGAAGCCATAATGTTGCGTTGAAAAATTTCAGCATAGCCTGCCAGACTTTTAACACCTTCCTGAATGCGTGCTCCTCCACTGTCGTTTATCCCTATTATGGGGGCACCTACC
>JALVAQ010000432.1 GCA_027011095.1 Bacteroidales bacterium | reverse complement strand
ACAACACTCTATCGGTTCTATAATGGTGTCAGCACATCAAAATAGGAATTAGCCGATGTTAACATCCCTTAACAGGATGGGTAAGAAATAGGATAAAAGGTAGCGCCGGTTTGCTTTTGTTAGTTGTCGGATGTTTTTAGCAACCAAAAAACCATCATGACACTAGGATGAGCTGATGATAATAAGTTATCTTAAATATATGGATTTATCGGATTATGTTTTTCATCATGGCGTGGGTGTGAAAAAAACCAGTTTGGGAGTGATGTTTTGAAATAATAAATAACCATTGAGTTTTGAGTGTAGTTTATGGTTCAGCGTATATGGTCGAAAATAACATTTAAACTCTTAAGATGTTGTTAACAACCCGTCAGTACCGCATTGCATTTAGATTTGTTCAATTAATTAAAATCAATACATTTGCAGCTCAAAATTTTAATAAACATGTAACATGGATATATTTGATAAATGTGTTGTAAACATGGGGCCGTTAGGCAAATATGCCAAAGGTGCCGAAGGATATTTTATGTTTCCCAAGTTGGAAGGGCAGCTAAGCAATCGGATGATGTTTAATGGGAAGGAACGGTTGATTTGGAGTTTAAATAACTATCTCGGGCTTGGTAATCATCCTGATGTAAGAGAAGCCGATGCTAAAGCTGCAGCAGAGTGGGGGATGGCTTATCCCATGGGCGCACGCATGATGTCGGGACACACCAAATATCACGAACAGTTGGAAAACGAATTGGCAGCCTTTGAAAAAAAGGAAGCGGCCTATTTGCTTAATTACGGTTATCAGGGGATGGTTTCTATTATCCATTCGCTGGTGGGGCGTAATGATGTTATTGTTTACGACTCGGAAGCGCATGCCTGTATCATCGATGGAATGAGGCTTAGTTTTGGAAAACGTTTTGTTTATCCTCATAACGATATGGCCAAGCTTGAAAAAGAGTTAGGCAGGGCAACAAAACTTGCCGAGAAGCAAGGTGGTGGCATTTTAGTCATCACCGAAGGGGTTTATGGCATGTCGGGCGATTTGGGTAAACTTGATGAAATAGTAAAACTTAAGGAAAAATATAATTTCAGACTCTTTATTGATGATGCACATGGATTCGGAACCATGGGGCCAACAGGTGCCGGTACCAGCGAGTTTTTTGGTGTGATGGATGAGGTTGACTTATATTTTGGAACCTTTGCTAAGTCGATGGCAGGCATTGGTGGTTTTGTGGCCGGTAAAAAAGAGGTTATCAAATATCTTCAATACAATATGCGCTCGCAAATATATGCCAAGTCGTTGCCTATGCCCATGGTTATGGGTGCTTTAAAGCGGCTGCAAATGCTTCGCGAAGAGCCTGAACATCGTGAAAAACTTTGGACTATTGTTAATGCCCTGCAAAAAGGCTTGCGCGATTCAGGATTCAATATTGGTAATACCCAGTCGCCTGTTACTCCGGTAATGATGAAGGGTGGCGATGCCGAGGCTATTGGAGTTACCTACGATTTACGTGAGGAATATAATATTTTTTGTTCCATCGTTATCTATCCTGTTGTACCCAAAGGGGTAATTTTGTTGCGGCTTATCCCAACTGCTATGCACACCCTTGAGGATGTTGAATATACTTTAAAAGCATTTAATGCTGTTCAGAAAAAACTGGACGATGGTACCTATGCCAAACTCGACCCCGAAAAGGTTTTTGATAAAATTCAGTTTTAAACCATAAGAAGTTAAAAACGGTTTGATAAGTTCAGGCCGTTTTTTTTTAATTTTGTCCAATGGATAGCAAAGAGAAAAAGAAACTTCAACAACAGCGGCTTCTTTCAAAGCGAAATTTTTGGGTAATAGCTACAAATTCTACTGCAGCTTTTGTGTTGGCATTTCTGTTTATTTTTTATGTCAACCATTTTACTACTCTGCTTACTGCCGGTATGTTTAATTACGATGTCAGCTTTAACTATTACGTTATCTTTTACCATATTGAGCCTTATCAGTGGACCCACGATTCTGTTAAATTAATGTATAGTGCGGGACCCATTTTGATTCTACTGGTAGGGATAATTTCGCTAATTGCCTTTTATTCAATGGTTGAAGAGGTTGCAAGGGCTAAAATATTTTTTGTCTGGCTTACCTTTTTATCGTTTAATTACTTTTTTGGAGGTTTATTGTTGGGAAACCTTTTTACAAAAGGGGTAGGGCATGTGTTTAATTGGATGTACCTTAACAGTACCGAAAAAATGATTGTAGCCTTGGTAGGCTTTTTTGGGTTGATAGGAACCGCATTTTTAATGGCCAAACCCATTGCTATTTCTGCTAACTCTTACTATAAAGAATTTAATCCCAGACTGTTTCCGTTTTTTTTCACCTCGCAAATTATTGTTCCTTTTCTTATTGGAACTGTTTTAGTAGAGCTTTATTTTCTTCCTAATCCCAATTTTCAGGTAATGTGGTTTTGGGCTCCTATGATAGTGCTGTTATTGCTCATTTATAAGGTACTTGATTCAGCCGACAACCTCTATTTTGATGAAGAAGACAGGTACGTATTGATATCGAAAGGAATGACAATTGCTGCAGCAGCGGTGTACATCGGCTTGCGTGTTATTCTTTCCCACGAGTTTTATATTAATTGGTGAGTTATTGAATTGCCAGTTTATGAATAACAGCGCCTTTATCCATATTAATTTTTACAAAATAGATGCCATGCGGTAAGGATTGAACATTAAATGAAATCTGTTTGCCGTTTGCCTTGATGTTCATTACAACATGTCCTGAAATATCAATCAGCTCAACGCTGTAAATTAACTTGCTGCTTTTTACTGTAATGAAATCTTTGGCGGGATTGGGATGAATAGAAACTTCAGGTTTATTATTTTCAGCAATCCCAACGCCGGTATCACAACTCAGCACCGCTTTCCACCCAGAGTGGGTTACCATTCCGTCTGAATGAAATTTAAAAGTTAATGCACCTTCGCTATTGGTGGCAGTTATTTTACCGGGGCTGTCAGTACCGCAATAAGTCCCGATTGGTGTTGCATTGGTTGAACTGCCATTATAAATTTTAAGGTAATCGTAGTTGCAGCTGTATTCGGGTTCCACATCAAAAGCTGTAAAATCGGCTATCAATTTGGCGTTGCTTGTATCCGGAAAAAAAGTCATGACATAGTCTTCGTTATTGCTGTAATCGGCATCAGCGCCACCCGAATCATAAAAATTTCCGCTACATACTGTAAACGAACCGTTTTGCATGTTGTAATTTTCCGATACGCTAATGTAATTTTCTTTGGTAAGCTGACTTTGTGCTCCGCTGGAGTCGGTTACGGTAAGGGTAACATCAAAATGTCCAAGTTGGTTATAAACAATGCCCTGCGGGTTTTGTTCCGATGAAGAAGCAGGCTCTCCTCCCGGAAAACTCCAACTCCACGAAACAATACTATCACCATAGGAGCTGTCGAAAAAGTTTATCGAATCACCACTGCTAATGGCTGTATCACTGGCATAAAAGTCTGCCAACACAGGGCCGGCAGGTTGAAGTTGAACATCCAATACCGTTGCCTGTCTGTCGGCTACCGAAACCGAAATGGTTTGGTCGTTGTATCCGAAGGCTGAATAAGTTATGTCATAGGTTCCTGCTTTAAGCATACGGTGATAATTGCCCACCGGAAGTGAAGAATAAACCTCTGAATTATCCATATCATGCCCCTCAATAAAAACTTTGGCCTGAACAGGAGCACCGTTTATGCTGTTAGTAATTAACCCTCTTACACCATAAGTGGATTCTTTCATGTAATTTAAAAAAGAACGGTAATCATAATCCCAAAAATCAGGTAGCTGCGATGCGGGTGGCGTTTTGTCATCCGATAACTCTAATGTGAATTCACGACAATGTTTAAAATAGTTCATATAATCCTGTCTGCCGCCGGTGATGCTGTACCAGGCATATCCATTGGTAACACCATTGTTTAAAGCCGTAAAATAATTTGCCGGGCCATATTGGTGAATGGTATCGGCAAACTCGCGCGAAACAAAATACCACCAGTCGTTGTCAGCAGTAAGTCGCGACCACGTGTCCCAGGGGTAGTTGGCCACTTCAGCGCCCCCGTGCATATTAGCCGACATCACAATATTGTGCTCATCGGCAAAATTCATAAATGCAACGGTTTCATCCTGATACGCATTGCCATCAGGGTGCGGGCCGGCTTCCGGATCGGGATAGTTTCGGTTTAAGTCAACGTTGTTGGCGTTGGTACGGGTTGCTCCGTAAACAGTGTTATTGCCCCCATGATAGGTACCATCGGGGTTGGCCAACGGGTTTATCCAGATATCAATGTTATCAACCAAATTGGTAACTTCCGGAATAACACCGTAATTAGAGAGTAGATAGTCAATTAAATGTAACATCAGCACATATCCGGTAACTTCGTCGCCATGCATGGTCGAAGTGTATAAAAACTGAGGCTCGTTTTGTGCTGTTGTTAAATCGTTGTTTATGTGGATAAACAGCAACTCTCTGCCGCTTTCCAGCGTGTCGATGCTTATAAACTCGCACAACGACGGGTAATCGGTGGCAAACTGTTGCATCATGCTTACATAGCTTTCGTAAGTGGGGTAGAAATCCCAATCGGTAATTTCCCTGATGTTAATATTGCTTAGCATTTTAGGTTGACGCATCATGGAAGGAGGAGTGAGTACTTTATAATGAAGGCCTGTTAATAAAAACTTGTCAAACTGAGCCTTGTTGGCATAAGCAATAATATGGTTGTTTTCAATTTTATCTACATAAATTAGCTTGCCAACCTTTTGTAAATCAACCGATATATTTTTTGTCGGAATGGTAAAATATACTTCACCGTGATTTTTTAAATAGTCGAAAGCCTTGTTTTTTTCGCTATGCTGTCCAAATCCCGATAAGGAAAAAACAATAAAAAAAGCAACAATGAAAATCCGTTTCATTTGTATTGGGGTGTTTTAATATGCGGAAATAATTTTTTGCAACTGAACCTGAAGCGCTTTGTTAATTTTTACCATGGGTAGCCGCAGATTGTTTTTTGCCAGCTCCATCATGCTTAAAGCAGCTTTAATGCCTGCCGGGTTGCCATCGGCAAAGATGGCATCAATAAACTCAAGCAGTGAAAAATGAATTTTTAAGGCTTCGTCATATTTTTTGGCTTTTAGAAGTCGTACCATATCGGAATATTGTTTTGGGTATCCCATGGCAGCCACCGAAATAACACCATCGGCACCCATGGCCATCATGGGATAGGTTAGCGCATCATCGCCCGAAAAAACCTTAAACCCTTTTGGTCTGTCGCGTAATAGTTTCATTATCTGCTCCATATTGCCGGAAGCTTCTTTAACACCCTTAATGTTTTTAAACTCCTTCGCAAGCCTTACGGTTGTTTCGGCTGAAATGGTTGAACAGGTTCGTCCCGGGACATTATAAAGAATTACCGGAACAGGGCTGGCACCGGCTATCAGTTTAAAATGGTTGTATATGCCTTTTTGATTGGGCTTGTTATAATAAGGTGCTACCGATAAAATAGCGTCAATGCCGTCAAAGTCCTGACCTTTAATATAGTCAACAATGGCGTGGGTGTTGTTGCCACCGCATCCCAGCACAATGGGAACGCGGTTGTTAACAGTTTCTTTTATAAAATTCACCACTGCGTACTTTTCATCCATACTAAGTGTGGCTGCTTCGCTGGTGGTTCCCAAAGCCACAATAAAATCAACGCCGCCGCCAATGATATGTTCAATTATTTTTTCCAGCGATGTAAAATCTACTGTACCATAATTATGGAAAGGGGTTACAATAGCAACTCCGGTTCCGTCGATGCCTGTTTTCATAAGTGTTGTTTTTTCAAAAAGGAGATGGTAAAATTAAGAAAATAATTATTTAAAAAGTCGTTTATTGAATTACCTTTGACAAATCATTTTATTATTTTGTTATTAGATGAAAATCACCTTCTTAGGAACCGGAACATCGCAAGGTATTCCTGTTGTAGCATGCCCGTGCGAAGTTTGTGCAAGCACCGATACTAAAGATAAGCGTTTGCGAACCTCTGTTTTGGTTGAGGCTGATGGTCAATATTTTACAATTGATGCAGGGCCGGATTTCCGGTATCAGATGCTACGTGAAAAGGTGAAACACCTTGATGCCATATTAATTACACACAGCCATAAAGATCATATTGGCGGTCTTGACGATGTGAGATCGTTTAATTATTTGCAGAAAAAAGCCATGGATATTTATGTGGCACCCTCGCACCAAAAGGAGATAATACGCGAATATTCGTATGCATTTCAGGAAAATCCCTACCCGGGTGTACCTGTGTTTAACTTAATTGATATTGGTGAATCGCCCTTTTATGTTGGCAATGTAAAAATAGAACCGTTGTCTGTTCTGCATCTGAGAATGGAGGTAACAGGCTTTCGAATAGGTGATTTTGCCTATATAACCGATACAAATTATATTCCGGGTCATGTATTGGCTCAATTGCTCGACTGTAAAGTTATTGTGCTCAATGCCCTGCGGAAGCGAAAACACCTATCGCATTATAACCTTGACGAAGCGGTTAGTGTTTTAAAATTTTTACATCCCGAAAAAGCTTACATTACTCATGTGAGCCACCTGATGGGGTTTGATAAAACGGTTAATAAAGAGCTTCCCGATTTCATTGAGCTTGCTTACGACGGGCTTGTGATTGATGTATAAATAAGTTTGGTTTATTAAAGGTTCTTTGTTGCTAACTATCTTAATCTTCGCAAGTCCTATGTTCATATTGTAAATCATGATTACCTTTGTCCAACTTATAAAGTTTATAACCGTAACCTTTTCAATCTTACATCAAAAAGAACACGATAATGCCCGATTTTTTTAAAGATATTCATTTAGGGAACCATAACTTTTACACTCTTCTTTATCGTTACCGCTATTTTATTTTGTTCCTCGCCATTTTTATCGTCTATTTTTTGAATATGTTTATTGATATCATGAACATTGATGCTGCCCAATACGCATTGATATCCATGGAAATGAGTATCACAAAGAGTTTCCTGCACGTTTACCAGCTGGGGCATGATTATCTGGATAAACCACCGTTACTTTTCTGGCTTTCTTCTTTGTCGTTTCTGGGGTTCGGCATCTCTAATTTTACTTACAAGCTGCCTTCGGTTTTGGCCGCCCTGCTGGGTATATACAGTGTTTACCGCTTTTCGCGTATCTTTTACAGCAATGAAAAATCAATTCTGGCAGCGCTAATCCTGGCAACCAGCCAGGCGCTTTTCCTTATTACCAACGACGTTAGGACTGATACACTGCTTTTGGGATTTACCATGTTTTCTGTCTGGCAGTTAAACGAATACCTTCGGAGAAAACGGACTATCAGCTTGATACTGGGTTCTGTTGCTATTGGTATGGCCATGCTGGCCAAGGGTCCCATCGGTATTGTGGTGCCTGCGGTGGCTTTGGGAAGCCACTTTTTGCTAAAAAAACAATGGAAAAATATTTTTAAGCCTCAATGGCTGCTGTTGCTTGTTATTGTTCTTATTGTTTTATTACCCATGTGTTACGGCCTGTACACCCAGTTTGACCTGCATCCCGAAAAAACGGTTTATGGTTTGCATGGCCCCTCAGGTTTGCGTTTTTTTTTCTGGACACAAAGTTTTGGTAGGATTACAGGGGCAAGCCAATGGGATAACCATACAGGTTTCTTTTACTTTTTTAATACCATTTCGTGGGATTTCCAGCCATGGTTACTCTTTTTTGTCCCGGCTATTGTGTGCAGGTTCCGGCAACTCATCAAACGAAAATCAATAAAAAACGACAAGGCAGAATACATAACTCTGGGCGGATTTACCCTGATGTTCATTGCCTTGTCCCTGTCAAGGTACAAGCTCCCCCATTATATCTATGTTCTGTTTCCGTTTGCTGCAGTCATAACAGCTGATTTTATTTACAATTTAAAAAACCGGGCGCTAACCATCCTTTCCAGAGTACAGTTTGGTCTTATGCATTTTTTTTGGCTGATGATGGTCATTGATTTCATTTTCATTTTTCCCCCAAAGAACCTGGTCATGCCCGTCATCCTTACCATTCTTTTTTTTATCACCTGGATAGTGTACAAAAAATCTCGATCCGAAACAGAACGAATTATTATCCCAACCATATTAACAGCTGTTGCTTTTAACTTATTAATGGCTGTAAATTTTTATCCCCATCTATTAACCTATCAGGCTGGTTCGCAAATTGGTCAACTGGTTGCAAATAAACATATTCATGCCAACCGGTTTTATAATTGCGGTGGTTCCGATTTTGCCCTTGATTTTTACGCGCGGTGTAACACCCCTCAAATTACCGTGAAAGATATTCAGAAACTCCCCCCTAAAAGCTGGGTAGCCATCACCCAAAAAGAATTTGTAGCGTTTAAGAAAACCGGTGTCCCTTATAAACTATTAAAGGTCTTTCCTTCTTTCAGTGTAACACGGCTGACCCCGACTTTCCTGTACAAAAAAACGAGAGACAAGGCTCTTGAGAAAGTTTTCCTGGTCGAAATACAATAGCGAAAAGAATAGAACACCAACTATTTTCCTGTTCGATAACGGTGAAAGTTTGCTAGTGACACCTTTTGCAAATTTAAGGAGTTTACGAAAAATGATAGGTAGCAATATCTTTTATGATAACTTTGCCGTATGACTGGAGAAATAATATTTGATGGAGAATAGTTTTCCAGTAGTTCAAATAAAAGACTTTAAACAAGTTCAATAACATGAATCATTATACAAATTATTAAACACATGAGAAACCTACTTTTATTAGTATCAGTAGTGGTTATTATGGTATGTTCATCATGCCAAAATCAAACACACAAAAAGTCTGCTCCAAATCGATATGTAGTTATGCTTTCGCTGGATGGCTTTCGGTGGGATTACGAAGATTTGTACCATACACCGGTTTTCGACTCCATTTCAAAAGCAGGTGTGCGCGCTCAATCAATGCAGCCTGTTTTTCCGTCAAAAACATTCCCCAATCATTATTCGTTGGCCACAGGGCTGTATGCCGATGGCCACGGTATCGTGTTAAATAATTTTTATGCTGAAGATTTGGGTAAAGACTACAACAAGAAAGATAAATCAACGGTGGGCGAAGGTGCTTTTTACGGCGGTGAACCTCTTTGGAATACAGCTGTAAAAAACGGACTTAAATCGGCTACCCTGTTTTGGGTAGGCTCCGAAGCTGATGTGCAGGGTATGCGACCCACTTATTGGAAAAAATATAACCAGAAGATGCCCTTCGAGGCCAGAATAGATACGGTTATCCACTGGCTTAGCCTGCCTTATGCCAAGAGGCCTCATCTTGTTATGTGGTATTATCACGAGCCTGACCATACCGGACATGGTTTTGGCCCCGAAAGTAAAGAAACTAAGCATGTAGTTGAGCAAATAGACAACTGGCTTGGCGATTTTTTCAGAGAGGCTCGTAAGCTGCCCATCTACGATAGCATCGACTTTATTATTGTATCCGATCATGGCATGACGCAGCTGTCGCCTGACAAACAGGTAATTTTGGATGAGTACATTGATACGGCAGATTTGGTCAGGTTTGATGGTTGGAATCCCAATTACAACCTTCAGGCTAAAGCCGGAAAAGAGATTAAAGTGTGGAATGCCTTACAAAAGATTCCTCATGTTCAGGTTTGGAAACGGGGTACACTACCCAAGCGATTGAACTATGGAAAAAATTTACGGATTTATAACTTCGTTTTAGTCGGTAAACCCGGATGGAGCGTTTACTGGTCGTGGCAAAACAAAAAGGGTAGAGGTGCACACGGGTACGATAACACCTTTAAGGATATGCAGGCAATTTTTTATGCCATGGGGCCTGATTTTAAAACAGGATACAGGCAAGCTGCGTTTCCGAATGTGGATGTATATCCGCTTGTTTCAAAGCTACTTGGCATAAAAGCAGCTCCAAACAACGGAAATTTAAATGATGTTGAAGGGATGCTGAAATAACAGGTTCAAAACAGAAATTAGCCTGAAAATCTTTTTTTTTAAACAATATTTAAAAGCTATTTTGGTTTTAGTAACTAAAAGTTATTTTTGCACCTAAAATATTAAACTATGGATCTTACAAAAGTATTATCAATCTCCGGAAAACCCGGCCTGTTTTTAATGGTAGGCGATGCCAAAAATAAGATTATTATTGAGTCGTTAACCGATGGCAAGCGCTATCCTGCTTTTTCACACGATAAAATTAGCTCGTTGAAAGAGATAAGCATCTATACCGAAACCGATGACCTGCCTTTGGAAGATGCGTTCAAAAATCTTTTCAAAGCATTGGACGGAAAACCTGTTGATAATCCTAAAAAGATGCCGTCGGCCGATTTGAAAGCACTTTTTGAAAAAGCTGTTCCCGATTACGATAAGGAATCGGTTTATGTTTCAAATATGAAAAGTGTGTTTACCTGGTACAACATTCTTGTTGAAAAAAACATGATTGATTTGGATGAAGCGTCTGATGCCGGCGAAGAACCCGAATCAAAAGAGGAAAAGCAAGATACACCCAAGGAGGACTAACCTGTGTACAAAAAACTGATACGGCCGTTGCTATTCAGTTTTGACCCTGAAAAGGTACATCATTTTGCTACCGGATCAATAAAATTTCTTTTTTCCATTCCTTTGCTTGGTAAGGCTGTAAGCAGCTATGCTTCGGTTAAAGATAAAAAGCTGGAAAGGAAGTTGTTTGGGTTGACCTTTCCCAATCCGGTAGGCATTGCTGCCGGTTTCGATAAAAATGCAGCGTTTTATAACGAGTTGGGAAAACTCGGCTTTGGTTTTGTTGAGGTGGGTACGGTTACACCCAAAGGACAACCCGGTAATAAAAAGCCCCGTTTGTTCAGACTACCGAAGGATAAAGCCCTGATCAATCGAATGGGATTTAATAACAACGGCTTGCAAAAGGCGGTTGAAAATCTTAAGCATAAAAAGGGAAATATTATTGTTGGTGGTAACCTTGGAAAAAATACAGCCACACCGAATAATAGAGCAGTTGACGATTATGTTACCCTCTTTAACGGCTTGTTTGATTATGTTGATTATTTCACGGTAAATGTTAGTTGTCCAAATATTAGTAACTTACGAGAGTTGCAGGATCAAGACGCTTTGCTCGAGATATTAAATAGCTTGCAAAGCATTAATTTGAAAAAAAAGAAACCAAAACCCATATTGCTAAAACTTTCGCCCGATTTAAACGAAAAACAACTTGATGAAGTTATTGAAGTGATTGCTCAAACCAATATTGATGGAGTGGTTGCTGTAAATACAACTGTTTCCAGAAACAAACTGAGTGCCGACCAGGCAGTTGTTGAAGCAATAGGAAGGGGTGGATTAAGCGGTAGGCCTGTTGCCGATAGAAGCACAGAGGTTATTCGTTATTTGGCGCAAAAATCCAACAAGGCATTTCCCATAATTGGTATAGGAGGCATATTTACTCCCGAAGATGCCATGGAAAAATTAAATGCCGGTGCCGATTTGGTGCAGGTTTATACGGGTTTTATTTACGAAGGCCCTTTTATTGCGCGTAAAATAAATAAACACTTGTTAAATAGTGCGTTGTAAATCTTTTTCGTTACTTATGCACATTTAATTAACAGCGTTAAAAAGTATAAAAATTATCCTTATTTTTGTATCCTGAAATGAAACAAATAACTCAGTTCAGGCAGTTGGAATTTATTTGCATTGTATCTCTTGCAGATTATAATATATTTTTAATCAGACGACTTTTATTTTTTAGAAGTCGTCTTTTTTTTGCGCTGGAAATCCCCAATTAAAAAACAAGATATGATTAATTTGAAAAACAGAAGTCTGATTTCCATTACAGACTACAGCAAAGAAGAAATCCTTAAAGTCCTTGAGATTGCAGAGGATTTTGAAAAAGATCAGCGACAACAAATTTTAACAAAAAATGTAATTGCCTCGCTATTTTTTGAACCTTCTACCCGAACCCGGCTGAGTTTTGAAAGCGCAGTTCAGTATCTTGGAGGCAGTATTATCGGGTTTGCCAGTGCCGATACCTCCAGTGTCAAAAAGGGGGAGTCGTTAAAGGATACCATCCTTACGGTAAGCAATTATTCCGATTTAATTGTGATGCGAAATCCTTTGGACGGCAGTGCCCGCTTTGCCAGTGAGGTTTCTCCGGTTCCAATTATCAATGCGGGTGATGGCGCCAATCAGCATCCCACGCAGTGCCTGCTTGATTTGTATTCCATAAAAAAAACACAGGGTACACTTGAAGATATACACATTGCTTTGGTGGGCGATTTAAAATACGGACGTACGGTTCACTCATTGGTTCAGGCGCTTAGCCTCTTTAATGCTACCTTCCATTTGGTGTCTCCCGATTCGTTAAAATTGCCCAGCGCTGTAAAAACGTACATTAAAAATGCAGGGTTGGAGTATCATCAATATACCGATCTCAATGAGGTAATCCCCATTGCTGACATTATTTATATGACGCGCGTACAGGGAGAACGGTTTCCCGACCCGTTGGAGTATGAAAAGGTTAAAAATGCCTATATTCTCGAAAATTCAATGCTGGAAGGTTCAAAACCCAACATGCGTATCCTGCACCCTTTGCCTCGTGTAAACGAAATTAACGAAGACGTTGACAGCAACCCGAAAGCCTACTATTTTCAACAGGCTAAAAACGGAGTTTATATTCGTCAGGCACTTATTGCAGCAATTCTTGGTCTTAAATCATAAGCAAAAAAAATTAATAATTATGGATACAAATAAAAGAAAAGAATTAAAAGTTTCGGCACTTCGAAATGGTACCGTAATTGATCATATACCTGCTGAAAACACCTTTCAGGTGATAAAAATCTTAGGCCTCGAAAACAGTAGTAGTCAGATTTATATTGGAAACCATCTGGAAAGCAAAAAGTTTGGAACCAAGGGAATTATTAAAATTAGTGGTAAGTTTTTCGAAAAAGATGAAATAAATAAAATTTCATTGGCTGCTCCATCGGCAACACTTATTGAAATAAAAGATTACGAGGTGGTTAGTAAAGCTAAGGTTGAAACTCCTGATACCATTGAAAAAATTGTAAGATGTTTTAACCCGAAATGTGTTACCAACAATCAAAATATTAAAACAAAGTTTAGAGTAATATCCGATCATCATGGCAGGATGAAGCTGAAATGCCATTATTGCGAAAAGACCATGGCAAAGGAAAATATTGAGTTTATTTAATTTATGAAAAAACATCCCGTAACATTGCTTATTGAAAAAGGGGAGGGGCTGCATCTTGATTTTAAGTTTGGAATAACTGATGCTGCCAAAATTGCCCGTTCGCTGGTGGCCTTTGCCAATACCGGCGGCGGAAAGTTGTTGATTGGGGTAAATGATGATGGAACAATAAGAGGAATTCAATCGGAAGAAGAATTTTATATGATTGAAAATGCTGCTAAAAATTATTGTAAACCGGAGGTTCAATTTACAAGCAAAGAGTGGATGTTAAAGGGAAAGAAAATACTGGAAGTTGATATTCCCGTTAGCAACAATAAACCCCACAGAGCACCTGACAAAGATGGTAAATTCAAGGCATTTTTTAGAAGCGAAGATGAAAATCTGTTGGCTACCGGCGTTCAGATGAAGGTTTGGTTAAAATATTTCTCCGAAAAAAGCATTAATATTTCCATCGAAGGTGATTATAAATGGCTACTGGAATATTTGCAAAAGTATTCAACCATTACCGTTAACGAGTTTCGTAACTATGCAGGTATAAGTAAACATCTGGCCGAAGATATTCTTTCCGATTTTGTTGTAATAGATGTAATTAAGATGAAGATGAATAAAAGAGAGGCCGTTTTTTCGTTGAAATAATTGGGTTTACCAGCCATAAACTTTTAACATCCCTTTCACGGTTATTTTTGCGCCGGTTTCCAGTGTTACGGAGTAACACTCTACGGTATCGGAAACGGGGATGTAGGGAAAGTTAGTTGCGGTGGACGGAATGGTTATTTCCGTTGTGCAATCAGGAATTGTTCCCGTATCCCAGTTGGCAGTGTTGCTCCATAACGTATCGGAACTGCCCGTCCAGGTTGCAACTGTTGAATCAGTTACATCAAGGGTGTAATCTTCAACTTCACCATAATCGGTGTTGCCGCATGGATAAACACCGTAGTCGTCATAGTAGTGTGTACGAATGCGCATCCGGGTTTTTCCCAAAACGGCTGTGTCGGGAACCACAAAGTCAAAAGTTCCTCCGCCGCCATTGTTTTTATCTACAACCATCTCTTCACCATCATCCCAAAAATCACCATCTCTGTTCCAGTCAACCCAAACAAAAACATCAAGATAGGGGGTATATGTAGCATCAGTTACACTATTTGAAATTATCAGCTTATGTGTTTTTCCCCTTAGCACTTTTGTTTCAACAGAGGTCCAATCTTCATAATATTTATCATTGGGGTCGGCATCCCCAACGTTCGTTGCAGTGGAGGTGTTGTCAATCTTACATAATTTTACCCGGTTAATATATCCCCATGAGTTGTGAGAATAGGCTTCACAGTATCCGGTGGGAGCAATGCCAACAGAAATGTATCCTGATTTAATTAAAGTATCGCTGCCGTAACTATTTTGAACGGACAGTGTAACAGAGTAACTGCCAGTGTCGGAAAACTGAACCTGAGGGTTTTGTGAAGCAGCGGTTGTTCCGTTGACATAGCTAACTGTTGATGGTGAAAACGACCAGCTCCACGAAGTTGGAATATTGAAAGAGGCATCAAAAAAATCGACCTGCTGTCCTGCTCTCGGAGAAAGATTTGAGGCGTAAAAACCGGAAGAAGGCGCCCGGTTTGTTTCAAATCCACCATCCAGAACAAGCGAAAAAGCCTGTCTGTTATTTTGTAAGGTACCGTTGTGATTGATTTTAACCTGATAAACATGGCCGGAGTCTGCTTTCGCAATATCAACTTGTTCAACATTATCAACATTGTTTTCGCCTTTTACAGCTGAATCTGAAGGGTTGTCTTTGTCAAGTTTCCAAGGGTAGTAAACGGTGCTTGTATTGGTATCGGTAACCGTCAGGTTCAGGTCGTTTACCAATATGGTATCCGGCGGATCAACCATAGTGGGAGGGATGTTACCCACAGGATCAGTCCATACTAATGTGAAGCGCATGGAATTGGTGTCGTTAACAACAATGTTAATCAGGCAGCTGTCTCCATTTTCCAGCATCCCTTCATAAATCACATCGGTAGTGTCATCTTCGGCAATCTTCAGGGCTGCTTTTTCCGTGTTCATCAGCCCCCATCCAAAGGAGTAGTCGGGGCCATTGTAGCTGCCGGCTTCATCGGCAGTATTTATAATGAGTGCTTTCATGGTGGCGGCTCTCATTTTTTTGCCGCTGCCAAAAATGTTTTCATATTGTTGAATTAACAGAGCTATGGAACCGGTTACCGATGGTGCTGACATGGAGGTTCCACTTAAAGAGGTATAAGCAGAATCGTTAATCGAGTAAGTAGAGTAAAGGCTGCTTCCGTTGGCAACAATATCGGGTTTAATTCTTCCATCATCAGCCGGCCCCCATGAGCTGAAACTGGTCATGACCACATCCGAAGGCTTTGTGTATCCTGATGTTATGTCGTTTACAGCACCCACCGTTAAGATGTTTTTTGAAATACCCAACTGGTCAATGCAGTCGTAAGGCCCGTCAGGCGGGTGCCCGGTACCACTATCATTTCTGTCGTTTCCAGCTGATTTTACAATTAAATAATAAGGTGCGTCAAAAGCAATTTCATCCCAACGTTGCGATGTTTCGTCATAAAAGCCAAACTTGTAATCTTCATCGTTACTAACGGTGGTGTCTCCCCACCAGGTAGTTCCATTCCAACCCCTTAAAAAACCATAGGAATGATTGCTTACCAACATGCCGTTTGCTGCTTCCATGGCCATTTCCGACCCATCGTAATTCCAGTCGTGCGATTCCAACGAAGCCGCCGGAGCCATTCCTTTTGCTGCCGCTGTTACACCTGAGGCAATGATGGTGCCGGCAACGTGGGTTGAATGGTAGTGTATGCTTGCAGCATCGTTGTTGTGTGCCCGCCCCCCAAATTCCTGATGGGTAGTTCGTACACTGCCTGCATCCCATTCGTGGGCTGTAACTCCTGACCCATCCAACGACAATCCTGCTCCACCTCCGCTAAATACCTTATCAGTTGAAATGGTTTTTGCCGAATTTGCATTGTTGGCAATATAATATTGCGGATTTCCTCTTTTATCAATAAACTGCAATTCGATAGTAACGCCGGCACTGTCTTTTCTTAAAGTGTAACCTTGTATTGAAGCTGCAGACAGCGCTTTTTGTTTTCTAATTATTTCAATTGCTTTTTGTGTGTTGGCAAAGTGGATTAGTTTGTTTCGGTTGGTTAAAACCTGGGCATGAGTTTCAAGTCCAAACATAAACAGCATGAAAATAAAAACCGGCAGCAGGTTTTTTGTTTTGGTATAATTTTGAAGAAAGAAAAGAATTGGCATAATTTTCAGATTAACAATTCTGTAAAATTATAAAAAAAAGAGGCTGTCCAAATGAACAGCCTCTTTTTTCGTATAAATTCTCTAAAGAAATTTATGCAAGCCTCCTTTTGCGATAGGTCACTACCATAAATAGTAGAATAAAGAAAATACCTGCGTATACTGCCCAGTCAGATAGGGGTACAGGCGGTGCCTGAGTCTCTTCAATGGTGAAATCATCGATACCGGAGTTGTCTGTACTGTAACCATAAATTGATTCTCCCCTGAATCTAAATTGTACATTATCAGATTTTTTAAACCCGAGATCCATTTCAACTTTAAACCATTGCTCTGTAGTTGAGTGATCATGTGTATAAAGGGTTTCCCAGGTTGCTCCACCGTCCAACGATATTTCAAAGTAAATAGGGTTTGTAGCACCATTCGGGCCAATCCATGCCCAATAGCTTACTTTATACCATTTATCATGGGTTGAAAGGTCAAAAACAGGTGTTAGCAAATTAAACGGGCTTTCATAACTATGAGTGAGATAATCATCAAGTAGTGCATAATAGCCTGTTCCTGAGGTGTGATCTCCGCTAGGTCCATGGCTGTTATTAGTTACAAATTTCCATTCACCACCGTTGTCAGCAGGATCATTTGTCCAGCAGTTGGCAATGCTTCCGGCATTTTCAAAGTCGGTGGAATAGGGGAATGTTGTAACTTTTGCAGGACATGCAGTTGTAAAATGTAGCGGACCGATATAGCCGCTTCCACAATCTGTTTGTACATATGCATCGTAAGTTGTACCACCTGTTAAACCGGAAGCAACAACAGTTGTATCGCTAACGTTTCCACTGGCAACAACCCCGGTACCTTGTGCGTTACCCAAAGGAACAACTTCCCAGTCATACCCTGTTCCTGAAGTAGCAGGATTCCAGGATAATCTTGCAGTAGTTGCGGTTAATTCTGTGGCAACCAGACCTGAAGGTACAAAGCAAGAAGGTGCTGTAATGTTAATATTATCAACATAAGCGTTGTCACCACCGGGTGTTCCGCTTCCATTTGCATCGTTATATTTTCCACTGTGCTGTAATGACAAACTAAAAGTGGTTCCGGCATAGGCACTTAAATCGTAAATCAATTTTTGAAATGCATCACTATTTTGAGAGGAAGGATTTATACTACTACCTATTTGAGTTCCATTAACCACAACTCTAAACCACGAATAGTTGACACCGTAACTGTAAGTTTGTTTTAAATCGAAGTCCAACTGTACCACTGTTTCTGCTGTTGCGTCAACTGTAATATTTATTGATGAAATGTGAGTCGCATTGTCGTTCCATGCCTGTGTTTCGGTGGTTGAGGTTGAGCCTCCTGACCAACCTGACGATGTTTTTCCTTCCATCTGCACACCAAAACTACTTGCATTGGCCGATGCTGCATTAATAAATATATCGGCTTGTGTACCTGCCAATGCAGAAATATGTGCTCCAAAACTATTTCCTTCAAAATCTTGTGTATATGGAATGGTGGTGGGGGTAGCGGCAGTTGTAAAGGTGCTAGGCCCTACCCATGCACTGGTACCTGTGTTGTCCTGATCACAGTCACTACGTACATACCAGTCATATGCTGTTGTTGCTGAACCACCGGACCATGTGTACGGATTTTGGGAGGCGTCAACATCATTGACTGTTGGCGTAGTGGTTTGCGTGGGTGCTGTTCCACCCGATGTTGTAACATATATGTCCCAATGGGAACCACTGGCATCTGTCCATCCCAAATCAGCACCGGAAGAGGTGATGTTGTTTACGTTTTGAGCAGTGGGATTTGGACAGGCAGGAACATAAAGAGCAGGTCCTGCTACATCGTCAATATATAAGTAATATTCATAATTACTATAATAATAAATTGCAACATACTTCGTTCCAACCGGTAAATCAGTTTTTGAGTATTGCTGCCATGAAGTTGAGGCATCAGAAACTTCTGGTCCCCAAGTAAAATCAGTATTTACATCGGTTCCTGTTGATGACCACCCAACTTTAAAAACTTCACTTCCGTAACTGTATCTTCTATACCAAAAAGAAAAAGTTTGATCACCACTTGTTGTTACAAGTTGGGGAGTAATAAGGTATTCATCATAACCACTCCCGCATGAGCTAAAAGAACTGAAACGAGCAGAATAGGTGCCACTGTTGGCCTGTGAACTGCTCTGCGTTATGTCATTTGTAGGTGAGCATGGTCCTTGGACTATCGTCCAATCAGCAGGAGGCCATGTTTCAAAACCTTCGCTTAGCTGCCCAAACGAAAGGGCGCTGATAAAAAAGGTTAAAAATGCAAAAAGTAAACTTCGTTTCATAATAAATGTATTTAGTTAAAAAACAATAATCTTCGATTGTTTATGAATGGTTAAAAATACTTAAAATGAGTGTGCAATGCTATAAAAAGTACGATTACTTTATAAATGGCGTTGTTTGCTTTATAAATGGTTTGTTTTATACAATAAGCGGTGCATTTTTTATATCTGGGTTTGCTATTTGGGTTTCGCAATGTAAAAAAAGGCAGGAATTAAAATACATAAAAAAGAGGCTGTTCAAAAAGAGCAGCCTTTTTAATTTATCAAGCAGCCGATTTTATTTGGTAACAAAAAAGTTTTTTAGAAAAAGAACTATAATCAA